>NZ_JBUZWE020000007.1:0-258588 GCF_055730135.2 Mesocryomonas lacus
AAGCCAGGCAGCACCGCCGCATTCCGCCATGAGATATCGTCCTGATGAGCCTGTCCGAGACTGCCACCCCCATCGTCGCGCTTGCCGGCGTCACGAAATCCTTCGGTGCCGTCAGGGCGCTGGGGGGTGTCGATCTCGTCGTCGCGCCGGGCGAGGCGCTGGGGCTCGTCGGCCATAACGGGGCCGGCAAGTCGACGCTGATGCAGATCCTCGCCGGCACGCTGACGCACGATGCCGGCACCTTCGCGGCCGGTGGCGCGCCGGAAGTGGCGCGTTTTTCGGTCGCCGCCGCGCATGCCGCGGGCGTGCGCTGTGTCTTCCAGGAGCTGTCGCTCTGCCCGAACCTCTCGGTCGCCGAGAACACAAGGCTTCGCCATCCCGCGCTGAAGGGCTTTGGCTGGCGCGGCCCCGCCGGGCGACTGATCGCGGCGACGCTGAACGAGATTTTTCCCGGCCACGGCATCCGGCCGGACGCGCTGATCGCCGACCTTGCGCTCGGCCAGCGGCAGATGGTCGAGATCGCCATGAATTTTACCGCGACGGACACCGAGCCGAGGCTGGTGATCCTCGACGAGCCGACCTCCTCGCTCGACCATTCCGTCGCCGCGCAGCTGCTCGCCCACATCCGCCGCTTCACCGCGCGGGGTGGCAGCGTCATCCTGATCTCGCACATCCTCTCCGACATTCTCGGCACCTGCGACCGCATCGTCGTCATGCGCGACGGCCGGGTCGTCGCCGAGCGCAAGGCGTCGGATTTCGACCGCGCCGGCCTCGTCGCCGCGATGGGCCATGTCGCCGAGGAGAAGCACGCGGGCGAAAACCCTGCGCGCACGGAAGTGAAGCGCTCCGGCAGCCCCTGCGTGAAGGCGCGCTCGCCGAAACAGCGCGACGGACGCGCGCTGGAACTCTTTCCCGGCGAGATCATCGGCCTTGCGGGTCTCGCCGGGCATGGCCAGACCGCGCTGTTGCGGCTGATCCAGAACGCCTCCGGCCGTTCCTCGCGCTTTGCCGACGTCACCGGAAAAGTCGCCTTCGTCGCCGGCGACCGTCAGGCGGACGGCGTCTTCCCGCTCTGGTCGATCGGCCAGAACGTCACCGTCCGCTCGCTCTCGGCCCTGTCGCGGCTCGGCCTGATCGACGGCGGTGCCGAGCGCGCGATGGAAAAGACCTGGCGCGATACCTTCCAGATCAAGACGCCGGATATGGGCGACAACATCCTGACGCTGTCGGGCGGCAACCAGCAGAAGGCGCTGTTCGCGCGGGCGCTGGCGTCCGACGCCGACATCATCGCCATGGACGACCCGATGCGTGGCGTCGACGTCGGCACCAAGCGCGAGGTCTACCAGCGCATCCGCGAGGAGGCGGACAAGGGCCGCGCCTTCCTCTGGTACACGACCGAGTTCGACGAGCTCCTGAACTGCAGCCACGTCTACGTTTTTCGCGAGGGCGAGATCGTTGCGGATCTCTCGGCCGACGAGCTGACGGAGGAGAAGGTGCTGCAGAGCTCGTTCCTGGAGGAGACGGCGGATGCGTGAGGCTTTGATGCCGTTGCGGGGCGCCGGCCCGACGAAGGGGCGCACGCACCCCCCTCTGTCCTGCCGGACATCTCCCCCTCAAGGGGGGAGATCGGCTTTTTCGGAAAGGTCGCAGTCGTCACCGCGCTTGATCTCCCCCCTTGAGGGGGAGATGCCGGCAGGCAGAGGGGGGTGCCGCGCGCCATCGCCGGCCTACGCCCTCCCGCCCGCTCTCGCCGGAACGCTCGGAACCCCCGCATGACCCTCTTCTCCTCCCGCGCCTTGCGCTCCGCCGTGCCGGCGGTCTCCTTCGCCGTGCTGCTCGCCGCGATCTTCGTCATTCAGCCGCGGGCGATGAGCTATGTCGGCCTCAACCTGATGCTGAACCTTGCGCTGCCGATCGCGCTCGCGACCATCGCGCAGCTGTTCATCCTGACGGTGAACGATCTCGACCTGTCGATCGGCGGCTTCGTCTCGCTGGTCGCCTGCATCGCCGCCACCTGGCTGAACGACACGCCGCTCTTCGGCGTCGCCGCGCTCATCGTCTGCATCGGCATCTATGCCGGGCTCGGCGCGCTGATCCACCTCCGCAACTTGCCCTCGATCGTCGTGACGCTCGGCATGTCCTTCGTCTGGCTCGGCTGCGCCGTCCTGATCCTGCCGAGCCCCGGCGGCCATGCGCCGGACTGGCTGACGGCGATCGTCAAGTTCAAGACGCCCTATGTGCCGCTGGCGATCGTCGGCGCGGCGCTTCTGGCGGTGATCGTGCATGTCGGGCTGATGCGCTCGGCGGCCGGCGTCGTCTTGCGCGGGGCCGGCGGCAATGCCCAGGCGGTCGGCCGGGCCGGCTGGTCGCTGCTGCGGGTGAAGGTGACGATGTACGCGCTGTCGGGCTTCTTCGGCGTGCTCTCGGGCCTCGTGCTGGTTGGCACCACCAGCTCGGCCGATGCCAACATCGCGCTGCGCTACACCCTGTTCTCCATCGCCGGCGCCATTCTCGGCGGGGCCGAGTTCACCGGCGGGCGTGTCTCGCCGATCGGTGCCGTGCTCGGCGCGCTGACGCTGGCGCTGGTCGGCTCGCTGCTTTCCTTCCTGCGGATCTCGCCGGACTGGCAGATCGGCGCGCAGGGCGTGATGCTGATCGCGGTGCTCGCGCTGCGCAGCCTCGTCAACCAGCTGGAGGCCCGCGAGGCATGAGCGCCGAGACACAAGCCCTTCCCGTGCCGGCCAGGCGGTCGATCGGCCGGCGCATGCCCTGGCTGTTCTCCTTCCTCGGCGCCGCCGCGATCTTCGTCGTGACACTCGTCGTCAACGAGGGCCGCGGCGGGCCGGAGATCATGACGGCGGCGCTGACCTTCGGCGCCTTCTACGTCATCGTCGGCATCGGCCAGATGTTCGTCATCACCACCGGACCCGGCAATATCGACCTGTCGGTCCCCTCGACCATCGCCTTCACCGGCGCCGTGGCGATGAAGCTGATGGAAGGGCAGAATTCGGCCATCCTCCTCGGTCTTGGGGCTGCGCTCGGTACCGGCTTCCTCATCGGCTGCTTCAATTACCTCCTGATCCGCGCGCTGAAGATCCCGCCGATCATCGCGACGCTGTCGTCGAGCTTCATCATCCAGTCGCTGGCGATCGCCTATGGCCGCGGGCTGATGATCAAGCCGCCGCCGCTGCTCGCCGAGGCCGCGACCGGCCGCGTGTTCGGCCTGCCGATCGTCGCGATCCTCGCCATCCTCCTCAGCGTGTTGATGGCCGTCATCCTCCATCGTACGGTCTACGGCCGCTCGGTCGCCGCGATCGGCCAGAACATCCGCGCGGCGGGTCTTGCCGGCGTGCGCGTCAACCGGATGCGCTTTGCGACCTACGCCCTGTCGGCCATGCTCGCCGCGCTGTGCGGCACGCTGCTCGCCGGCTTCTCCGGCGGCGCCTCGCTCAACATGGGCGAAGAATACCTCCTCGCCTCGATCGCCGTGGTGGTGGTCGGCGGCTCGGCGGTGGCCGGCGGCTTCTCCAACGTCTCCGGCCTCTGGGGCGCCGCGTTGTTCCTCTACCTCCTCGTCACCATGTTGAACACGTTCGGCGTGGGGGCAGGCGTGCGGCAGATTTTGACAGGGCTGATCATCATCGGGGTGATCACGCTGGCGGGCGGGCCGAAGAGCGGGCGCGGGTGAGGTTTGCGTGCGGGGGTGACGGTTGCGATCGTGAATGTTTCACGTGAGACACAGACGCCCCAGGCTCGTCATCCCGGCCTTGAGCCGGGGTCCATTCCAAATCGGTCACGAAAAGACCGCCGCGGAGTGGCCCACCATAGACGTTCGAGGAATGGATCCCGGCTCAAGGCCGGGTTGACGAAACTGAAAGGTCTGCTGCCGGTGTGAACCGGCGTCTTTGCTGCAACGACACCCGACACTGACATCCGACACCTGACCTCCAACTGAAACGAACCTCGCCATGGCCAACACCGTCCGCCTCGATCTCGCCGACAACGTCGTCACCGCGCTGCGCTCGCTTGAAGCCGGCGTGCCGGTGGAGACCGAGGCGACGCCCGCGCTCAACGGCGCCACGATCGGCGCGGCCGAGCATGTCACCACGCGCATCATGATCCCGCGGGGCCATAAGGTCGCGACGCGGTTCATCCCGGCCGGCGAGGCGATCGTGAAATATGCGCAGATCATCGGCTACGCCTCGCGCGACATCGAGCCGGGCGAGCACGTGCACGTGCAGAACACCGAGTTCCGCAACACCGAGCACGCCTACGAGTTCTCGACCGACCTGCGCCATGTCACGATGGTGCCGGAGGGCTTGCGCGACACCTTCATGGGCTACCGCCGCGCCAACGGCACGGTCGGCACGCGCAACACCATCGCCATCCTCACCTCAGTGAACTGCTCGGCCACCGCCGCCCGCAAGATCGCCGCCGCCTTCGGGCCGGAGGAACTTGCCGCCTACCCGAACGTCGACGGCGTCACCGCCTTCGTGCACGGCACGGGCTGCGGCATGGCGGGCGATGGTGAGGGGTTCGACGCGCTGCAGCGGGTGATGTGGGGCTATGCGCGGCACCCGAACGTCGCGGGCGTCCTGATGGTCGGGCTCGGCTGCGAGGTCAACCAGATCGACTGGCTGCTCGAGGCGAACGGCATCGAGAAGGGCCCGATGTTCCACGCCATGAACATCCAGGACGTTGCCGGCCTCCGGCAGACCGTCGAGGTCGGCATCGCCAAGGTGCGCGCCATGCTGCCGCTGGCCAATGAGGTCAAGCGCACGCCTTGCCCGGTGTCGGAGATCATGGTCGGCCTGCAGTGCGGCGGCTCCGACGCCTGGTCGGGCATCACCGCCAACCCGGCGCTCGGCTATGCCTGCGATCTCCTCGTCGCCCAAGGCGGCACCGGCGTGCTGTCGGAGACGCCGGAGATCTATGGCGCCGAGCACCTCCTCACCCGCCGCGCCATCGACCACAAGACCGGAAGCAAGCTGACCAAGCTGATCACCTGGTGGGAAGACTATACTGCCCGCAACAAGGGCTCGATGGACAACAATCCGAGCCCCGGCAACAAGAAGGGCGGCCTCACCACCATCCTCGAGAAGTCGCTGGGCGCTGCCGCCAAGGGTGGCACCTCGCCGCTGATGGGCGTCTACAAGTATGGCGAGCCGATCACCGCGCGCGGCTTTGTGTTCATGGACTCGCCGGGCTACGACCCAGCCTCGGTCACCGGCCAGATCGCGTCGGGCTGCAACATGATCGCCTTCACCACCGGCCGCGGCTCGGCCGCCGGCTACAAGCCGGCGCCCTCGATCAAGATCGCCACGAACACCGAGATGTATCGGCGCATGGTCGAGGACATGGACGTCGATTCCGGTCGCATCGTCTCGGAAGGCCTCACCATCGAGCAGTCCGGCCGGGAGATCTACGACCTGATCATCCGTGTGGCCTCGGGCGAGATGTCGAAGTCGGAAGCGCAGGGGCTCGGCGATTTCGAGTTCGTGCCGTGGCAGATCGGGGCGACGATGTAATCAGGCGGCTGCAGAACTCGGCGATGATTTTGCGCCGGCGGACTGGTACGCTCGCCGCGTATCATCGAAGGGAGGCCGCCTTGCCTGCTTTTAAGATCCTGGCCTTGCCGCACGAGACGCGGCAGGCCTTGTTGCAGCGCGCGGAACAGAACGGCACCAGCACGGATGCCGAAATCCGCAAGATTCTGGACGAGGCACTGCGCCTCGACGCTGCCCCGTTGATCGGATCGGAAATCGCCGCTTTCGGGCGCCGGTTCGGCGGTCTCGAACTGGAGGTCCGGCGTGACCCTCCGGGCGCCGAACAAGCCATTTTCGGGTGATCCTTCTCGATACCAGTGTCGTCCTCGAGCCGATGCGGCCGCAGGCCGATCCAGCCGTCCAGGCATGGCTTGATCTGCAAAGTCCGGGAACGCTGTTCCTGACGACCACCAGCCTGTCCAAACTGCTGCTCGGTATCGAAATCCTGCCGCCGGATCGTCGGCGCGGGGCGCTCGACGCTGATCTGGCGATCCTGCTCTACCGCCTCTTTCCCCAGCGCATTCTGCCGTTCGATGGCGAAGCCGCAAAGGCCTATGCGCGGGTGGCCGCCCGTTGCCGTCACCTCGGACGGCCGATATCCGTCGCCGATGGCCAGGTGGCGGCGATCGCGGAAGTTTTTGGATGTCCGGTGGCGACCCGGGACAGTCTGCCGTTCCAGACGGCGGGGATTCCCGTGATCAATCCGTGGATTGCCGACAGGGATTAGCGGCGGGCGAGCCGCAAGGGCAAGCCTTCCTAGTCGTCGCCGCAAGGCACTTGCGCCAGAAGCAGGCGTGCGGGGGCATACCTATGTTTTGATGGCGGATCCCCGGGGCCGAGCCCCGAGGATAATGGTCAGGCCCGGCCGCTCGCCGCTCAGCCCGCCTTCTTCGCCTCGTCCGCCATATGCGCGCGGATGATCGAGGCGAAATCAGCATCGGCGGTGAAGCCGAGCGAGAGCGCGCGCGCCGGGTCGAAGTCGCGGGCCCAGCCGGCGACGATGGTGGCGATCTTTTCGTCCGGCACGCGCTTCACGCGGGCGACGACGTCGTCGCCGGCGACCTGGCGCAGCGTCTCCAGCATCTCGCCGACGGTGACGGAGAGGCCGGGCATGGTGAGCGAGCGGCGGGCGCCGAGCGGGGCGGTGTCGAGCGTTGCCGCATGCATCAGGAAGCCGACGGCCGAGGCGGGGCTTGCGGCCCAGTGGCGGACGTCGTCGCCGACCGGCAGAATCGCTTCCTGCCCCGCCAGCGGCTCGCGAATGATGCCGGAGAAGAAGCCGGAGGCGGCCTTGTTGGGCTTGCCCGGGCGCACGATGATCGTCGGCAGGCGAATGCCGATGCCGTCGAGGAAACCCTTGCGGGAATAGTCGGCGAGCAGGAGCTCGCAGATCGCCTTCTGGGTGCCGTAGCTGGTCAGCGGCGCCGTGAGGAAGGTGTCGGAGATCTTGTCCTCGAACGGCGTGCCGAACACCGCGATCGAGGAGGTGAAGACGAGCTTCGGCTTGTAGCCGCCTCCGGTCAGGCGGATCGCCTCGAGGAGGTGGGTCATGCCGTCGAGGTTGATCCGGTACCCCTTCTCGAAATTCTCCTCGGCCTCGCCGGAGACGATGGAGGCGAGGTGGAAGATGAGGTCGGGCTTTTTGGCGACCAGCGCCTCGACGGTCGCCCTGTCGGCGATGTCGCCGGCACTGCGGGTGATCGCGATGGTCTTCTCGTCGGGGGCGACGGTGGCCTCGACGACGTCGAAGAGGTCGAGGGCGGTGATCGCGGTATCGCCGACCTTGCCCTCGGCGACGAGGCGCTCGGTCAGCTTGTGCCCGACCATGCCGGCGGCGCCGAGTATCAGAATGCGCATGTAGTCCTCCCTGTGGTGTCTGTCGGCGTGGCCGGTCGCGGCGCGGCGTGGTGATGAGGCGCAGAGCAGGCGTCTCTAGGGCACCGCTCGGTGTTTCAGTTTCGTCATCCCGGACTTGATCCGGGATCCATTCCTCGGCGCGTCAGGCGCAGTCCGGTTCAGAATGTCGGAAGGTCCGCCGTTCTCGGGCATGTTCGGCGATTTGGAATGGATCTCCAGCGAAACCGGTGGTTTCGCAGAGGTCAAGTCCGGGATGACGAAGTTTGGGCGTTGGCGCCTTGCCCTTCAGCGTCTTCCCTGACTGTGTCGCCGTCGCCGTCGACCTCGCCCTACAGCGTCCAGCCGCCGTCGATCACCTGCATCGTGCCGGTCGTGAACGCGCTCTCGTCCGACGCAAGGTACAGCGCCAGCGCCGCGATCTCCGCGGGTTTGCCGAGGCGGCCCATGGGCTGGCGGGAAATGAACAATTCCTCGGCCTTGTCGCGGCCGCCGATTTTCGCGCCGAGCGTGTCCATGCGCTCGCCGAGCGAGGGCGATTCGATCGTGCCGGGGCAGATGGCGTTGCAGCGGATGCCGCGCTTGACGAAGTCGATGGCGATCGAGCGCGTGAGGCCGAGCACGGCGGCCTTCGAGGCCATGTAGGCGTAGCGGTTCTCGGCGCCCTTGATGGTCGAGGCGGCCGAGGAGATGTTGATGATCGAGCCGCCGCCGTTCTCCAGCATGCGCGGCAGGAGGCCGGAGATCATCCGGTGCATCGCCTTGACGTTGAGGTCGAAGGAGAAGTCCCAGTCCTTCTCGGTGCAGTCGAGGATGGTGCCGTGGTGGACGTAGCCGGCGCAGTTGAACAGGATGTCGGGCGTCGGCAGGCCGGCGGCATAGGCGGCGACGGCGGCGGAATCGGTAACGTCGAGCTGCGCGGTCTCGACCTTGCCGAAAGCCTCCAGCCCTTTCAGCTTGGCCACGTTGAGGTCGCTGGCGTGAACGGTCGCGCCCTCGGCCAGGAAGGTTTCGACGACCTGGCGGCCGATGCCCTGGCCGGCTGCCGTGCAGACCGCGATCTTTCCCTCGAGCCGTCCCGCCATCTCTTCTCTCCCCCTGCGCATGGCTTGCCGGGCGCCTCCGCGTCCGGTTCTCGCCCGCGAGCTATACAGGTTTTCAGCTGGGATACCAGTTGCCGCCGCGGTATCTCCAGTGCCCTCGGCCGCGCCTATTCGCCGCCGAGAAAGCCCTTGCGGCGGAGCCAGACATAGACAGCGGCGGCCGAGCCGAGGGCGATCAGCCCGGCGACGAACGTGCCCCAGGACGACTGCGCCAGCGGGAAGCCGCCGGTGTTCATGCCGAAGAAACCGGTGACGAGCGTCGCCGGCAGCAGCAGAGCGGAGAGGATCGAGAGGACGTAGAGGTTGCGGTTGGTGCGCTGCGCCGCCTGCAGGTCCAGTTCGTCGCGCAGCAGCCGGAGGTCGGTCTGAGTGCCCAGCACGTCGGCATCGAGCGAAGCGGTGCGCTGGGAAAGCTTTTCGACCGCCGGCAGCAATGCACCCGGCAGGTCCTCGTCAGCTTCCAGCCGCTGCAGCACCGCCCTGATCCCCGAGAGCTGGCGATGCAGCTGCACGGCCTTGCGGCGGACGGCGACGAGGGTGCGCTGGTCCGGCTGCCAGCCATCGGCGAGGAGGGCGTCCTCGCTGGTCTGGACCGTCGTCTGCAGCGCCACGGCATTCTTGCCGGCGACCTCGAGAATGGCGCTGAGGAGCAGTTCCAGCGCGGCCGCCGGCCCGCGCGGCGCCTGGCCCCGGTCGATCCGCCGCTTGACGAGGTCGGCGGCATTCAGCGGGTGGTGGCGGGCGGTGACCATCAGGTCATTCGACAGCGCAAAGCGCAGCGCGCCCATGCGCGAGGTCTCGCCATGGCCGAAATCGACCTCGACGTCGTGCAGGACGCAAGCGACAAAGCCCGCCTCGACCAGCGCCCGCTGGTGCGTGTCGGGCGACAGCAGAAGCTCGCTGACGGGAAGCGGCAAGGCGCCGTTCGCCTCGATCCAGCGGCAGCTCGACTGGTCGGCGATGTTGAGATGCAGCCAGCGGAACGCGCCCAGCGCCGGCGCGGCCAGGGTCGCCAGGCTGTCCTCGCCCAGCGGCAGGACGACATCGCCGGCGTCGACGCCCCAGATCAGGCCCGATGGCGTCATCATGCGGGATCGCGGCTAGTAGCGCTCGGGCACGTGCATCTCGTCCGGCACGGGGTGGCGGACATAGTCGTCGTGCCGTTCGCGCGGCGGCAACGTCACCGGCGGCTTCACCACGTCCTGGTAGGGGATCTGCTGCAGGAGATGGGCGATGCAGTTGAGGCGGGCGCGCTTCTTGTCGACCGCCTCGACCACCCACCAGGGCGCCTCGACGATGTGCGTGCGCTGCAGCATGGCCTCCTTGGCGCGGGTGTAGTCCTCCCAGCGGCGGCGCGATTCGACGTCCATCGGCGACAGTTTCCACTGCTTCAGCGGATCGTTGATGCGCATGTGGAAGCGGAATTCCTGTTCCTCGTCGGTGATCGAGAACCAGTACTTGATCAGGATAATGCCCGAGCGCACCAGCATGCGCTCGAAGTCCGGCACCGTGCGGAAAAACTCCTCCACCTCCTCGGCCGTGCAGAAGCCCATGACGCGCTCGACGCCGGCCCGGTTGTACCAGGAGCGGTCGAACAGCACCATTTCGCCGGCCGCCGGCAGGTGCGGCACGTAGCGCTGGAAATACCACTGGCTGCGCTCGCGCTCGCTCGGGGCGGGGAGCGCCACGACGCGGCAGACCCGCGGGTTCAGCCGCTGGGTGATGCGCTTGATGGCGCCGCCCTTGCCGGCCGAGTCGCGGCCCTCGAAGATCACCACGACCTTCAGCTTTTGGTCCTGCACCCAGTCCTGCAGCTTCACCAGTTCGCGCTGCAGGCGGAACAGTTCCTTGAAATAGACCCGGCGGTCCATCGAGTGGCCATGGCCGACGCCGTCGAGGCTTTCCTCGTCGAGCGTCATCTCCATCTCTTCGTCGACGGAGTCGGCGATCTCGTCGCGGATGCGGTCGTAAAAGGCGGCGGTCTCGGCGAGTTCGTCCATGGAAGCGCTCCGGCGGGTTTCCTGAGCCATGGCGGTTTTTTGTTACCGATTTGTGACGCCACGCGGGCGGCGACGGTGCCTCGATTCCCCTGGAGGCCTTGCTGCCCGGGCGAAACTCTCCTAGCCTCTTCCTCGCTCCTTGCCTGCAATCGGCTGGGACCCCCTGCACTCGCCGCGGGCTAGACATGCCGGGCTGGCCCGCTATACCGCCGGGTGTAGATTGCAGCGATGGTGCGATGCCCTTTCATATCAAGAACCCCGACACCGACGCACTGGCCCGCCGCTATGCGAGCCTCAAGAAGCTCGGCCTGACGGAGGCAGTGCATCTGGCGCTGGAAGAGGCGTTGATGCGGGAGGCGGCCAAGCCCTCGCTGCCGGATGTCGCCGCCGGGTTCTACCGCGAGCTGAAGGCGCGGAGCCTTGCCGCCAAGGCGACCGGCGAGACCCCCTACACGACCGATGGCAAGAGTGATGGTCCGGCGCCGGATCCGGCAGGCTGATGTTCGTCGATGCCTCCGCGCTCATCGCCATGCTCACCGACGAGGACGAGGCCCGGATCTTCGCCGCCCGGCTGCAGGCCTCGGCGAAGCGCCTGACCTCGCCGTCGGCGGTGCTGGAGGCGGTCGTCGCCCTCGCGGCCGTGCTCGACTTGCCGCTGGACGAGGCGGAGGTTGAGGTGAAACGGTTTCTCGAGCTGATGGGCATCCAGACGGTCGCGGTGCCGGTGCAGGCTTTGCCGCTCGCCGTCGCCGCCCTTGCGCGCTACGGCCGCAGCGCTGCCCGCCCGGCGGGGCTGGAGACGGCCGACGCCCTCGCCTATGCCGCCGCGCGCTACTACCGGGTGCCACTGCTCTACAAGGGCGGGCGTTTTGCGGGGACCGACATCGAGGCAGCCTGACGCCCTCAGGCGGTCCGGAAGCCGCCCGGCGGCCGGGCTTGACCCGGCGGGGCGTTTGCGGTTCTGAAGGCTTCCGGCCGCCGCCACCCGGCGCCGATCCGATTTCACCAAGAGGTACCGCGATGACCATCCGAGTCCACAAGGGCGACCTTCCCGACCTCGCCCGCTACACCGGCTCGGTCGCCATCGACACCGAGACGCTCGGCCTCGACACCCGGCGGGACCGGCTCTGCGTGGTCCAGCTGTCGCCCGGCGACGGCACCGCCGACATCGTGCAGATCGCCAAGGGCCAGCGCGAGGCGCCGAACCTTTGCAAGCTGCTTGCCGACCCGACCAAGACCAAGATCTTCCACTATGCCCGCTTCGACATCGCCGCGCTCTACCACGCTTTCGGCACCATGACCGAGCCGGTGTTCTGCACCAAGATCGCCTCGCGCCTGACCCGCACCTATACCGACCGGCATGGCCTGAAGGATCTCGCGCGCGAGCTCGTCGGCGTCGACCTCTCCAAGCAGCAGCAGTCCTCCGACTGGGCGGCCGAGACGTTGACCCAGGCCCAGCTCGAATACGCCGCCTCCGACGTCCTCTATTTGCACGACATGATGGGCGTGCTCCTGAAGCGCCTCGAGCGCGACGACCGCCTGGCGATCGCGAAGGCCAGCTTCGCCTACCTGCCAACCCGGGCCAAGCTCGACCTGCTCGGCTGGGACAACGAGGACATCTTTTCGCATTCGGCGTGAGGCTTTCCGACCACGCGAGGCACGACCTTTAAGGTCGTCATCCTCGGGGCCGTAGCCCCGGGGACCCATGCCAGGCCTTTAAACAACACGATCGGGTCGACATTCCTGAGGTTCTGAACCAGAGCATGGTCAGGCGGTTTCGGCATGGGTCCCCGGCCTCCGGCCGAGGATGACGACCGTCAAGCGCAGGCGTCTTTCGGTCGGAAACCGGCAGCGACAAGGCAGCCTGTAACGGCGCTAAGTTGTAAGACCCTACGCCAGCACCCGCAGCGCCCCGCGCACGTCGATCCGCCCGTCGTACAGCGCGCGGCCGGAGATCGCGCCCTCGAGCTTGGCGGCGTCCGGCGCGGCAAGCCGCGCGATGTCGTCCATCCCGGCGAGGCCGCCCGAGGCGATGACGGGGATGCGGACGGCGTCGGCGAGGGCGATGGTGGCGTCCCAGTTGATGCCGGCGAGGATGCCGTCGCGGTCGATGTCGGTGTAGATGATGGCGGCAACGCCAGCATCCTCGAAGCGCCGGGCCATCTCGGTCACCGAGAGCGCCGAGGTTTCGGCCCAGCCCTCGACCGCCACCTTGCCGCCCTTGGCGTCGATGCCGACGGCAATCCGGCCGGGAAAGCGACGTGCCGCTTCCTTCACCAGCGCGGGATCGCGCACCGCGACGGTGCCGAGGATGACGCGCGACAGGCCGCGGCCGAGCCAGGCCTCGATGTCGGCGAGCGTCCGGATGCCGCCGCCGAGCTGCACCTTCATGCCCGCGCCGACCGCGGCGATGATCGCCTCCACCGCCGCGCCGTTCACCGCCCGGCCCTCGAAGGCGCCGTTGAGATCGACGACGTGGAGATGGCTGAAGCCGATGTCGCGGAAGTCGCGCGCCTGGGCGGCGGGATCGGCGTTGTAGACGGTGGCTTGCGCCATGTCGCCGAGCTTCAGGCGCACGCAGGCGCCTTCCTTCAGGTCGATGGCGGGGAAGAGGATGGGCATTTGGTTCAGCCGCGCTTGTTTCGTTCTTAAATGCATCGCGGTTGTGGACAGAGTATATCCTGCCAAGACTCGCGACATAGACTCGTATTAACAATTACGCGACTTCAACAAAAAGCCGAGGTTCGTGGCCTCGGCTCTTGTCCACAAGCTACGATGCCGTGGTTGCGCATTTGGGAAATGCAAATATGCAAAAAGCATATTTTTATCGAATGTGTGAGAGGTAGGCATCGTTTTCCACTGCACAAAGGAACCGTGGAGAATGACAAAAACTGCGTTGACATTTGAAGATGCGATTGAGTGTTGGCTGCTCAGGGCGAAGGGTATGATGCGTCGGCAAATTTGGACGCGCTTTGATGTGGATCCACGACGAGTCTACAGCGTGTGGAGTGGCCTGGATCACGTGGGGAGCAGAGATGTTGCTATTCAACGTTTTCGATTGGAGTTTCCGAATAAATCATCGGAAAACTTATTCGACTTCCACATCGTAAGTCGTGAAGTTGTACCGATTTCAAGCCAATACGAGTTGTTTAGGAAGCTCTAGGGCTTCCATCGCAGGAAATTAGTGAGAAGAGCCAGACCCAATGTCTGGCTCTTCTCCGGGTGGAATTGCGTCCCCGCCTTGTTGTCGCGGACCACCATGGCGGTGACGGCGCCGCCGTAGTCGGTGGTGGCGAGGACGTCGTCCGGGTGCTCGGCGGCGAGCTGGTAGGAGTGGACGAAATAGGCGTGGAGGCCGGTCTCGCCGGTCGCGATGCCGTCGAGCAGCGGGTGCGGGCGGGACTGGGTGAGCGTGTTCCAGCCGATCTGCGGGATCTTCAGCGCGGGGTCGGCGGGGACGATGGGCACGACGTCGCCGGGGATCCAGCCGAGGCCCTCGGTGATGGTCTTCTCAAGCCCGCGCGCGGCCATCAGCTGCATGCCGACGCAGATGCCGAGGAAGGGCCGAGCCTTCGCCTCGACCGCCTCACGCAGCGCTTCGACCATGCCCTCGACGGCGCCGAGACCGCCGCGGCAGTCGGCATAGGCCCCGACGCCGGGCAGAACGATGCGGTCGGCGCTCCTAACCACGGCGGGATCGTCGGTGAGCAGCACGGCGGTGTCGAGCCCGGCCTCGCCGGCGGCGCGCTCGAAGGCCTTCGTCGCCGAGCGCAGATTGCCCGAGCCGTAGTCGATGATCGCAAGGGTTTCGGGCATTATCTCAGTCCTTCAGGGTCGAGCAGGCTGCGGCCGCGGCTCCGCTCGAAGGGAGCGGCGGGTCCGGCGCGCGCGGCGATTGCGTCGGCGACGGTCGGCGGGGGCGTGTCGGCATAGTAAAGGATGGCGGCCTCGTCCTCGTCGTCCGCCTCGACCACGGCGGCCTCGCGAAAGCCGCGGCGTCGCAGCCGGCCGGCGCGCAGGCTCGGGCCCTCCAGCGCCACGAGGACGCCGAGCGCCAGCGGCAGCACGGCGGCGGCGGCGCCGAGCCCCGGCACATCGGACAGAAGGCCGAGGAGGATCACCGCGGCGAGCACCACGAGGCCCGCGAGAATCAGCCCGTAGCGAAACAGCCAGAGGAAGGGAAACAGCACCGCCCACTTCGCCATCGCATCGCGCACCAGCACCGCCCGCTCGCTCTTGGCGGGCGCCTCGCCGATCCCTGCCGGCGGCTCGAAGACGATGTAGCGTGCCATCCCCGTCCTCTTACGCCAGCATGCCCTTGGTCGACGGCACGAGATCGGCCTGGCGCAGGTCGATCTGCACCGCTTCGCCCAGCACCCGCGCCACCGCCTTGAAGCAGGTCTCGGCGATGTGGTGGGCGTTCTCGCCGTAGAGGTTCTGGAGGTGCAGCGTGATGCCGGCGTTCTGCGCCAGCGCCTGGAAGAACTCGCGCACCAGCTCGGTATCGAAGGTGCCGATTTTTTCGCGCGGGAAATCGACCTTGAAGACGAGGAAGGGCCGGCCGGACACATCCACTGCCGCGCGCGTGAGGCATTCGTCCATGGCAAGGTCGAGCGAGGCGTAGCGGCGGATGCCGCGCCGCTCGCCCAGCGCCTGGCGGATGGCCTGGCCGATGGCGATGCCGGTGTCCTCGACGGTGTGGTGGTCGTCGATGTGGAGGTCGCCCTTCGCCTCGATCACCATGTCGATCATCGAGTGGCGGCCGAGCTGCTCCAGCATGTGGTCGAAGAAGCCGACGCCGGTCGCGGTCTTCACCATGCCCGTGCCGTCGAGATCGACGCGGGCGTGGATCCTCGTTTCCTTGGTCTCGCGCGTCACCTCGCCGGTCCGCCGTCCCGCCATGCCGATCGTCCTTTCCTGATTGCCCTCTCGCTTTAGACGAGATCGCGCCCGGAGCGAAAGGGTTTTGCGCCAAGGCCCCGTCGTTCCGCCGCCGCTTCGGGCTCGCGTGCCGGCAGCGGTGGGGACGCGGATTGGCGCCGGGCCGCGGCGCGCTTACATGAGGGGCGGAAAGACGGCACCGGCCGTCCCGCCCGCCTCGGGCGACAGAGAGTTTTGGACAGAGCGAGAACCATGGAAAAGCACGATCCCGCCCAGATGTACTCGACCACCATCGTCACCGTGCGCAAGGGCGGCAAGGTGGTCATCGCCGGCGACGGGCAGGTCTCGCTCGGCAACACCATCATGAAGGGCAATGCGAGAAAAGTCCGCCGTATCGGCAAGGGCGGGGCGGTGATCGCGGGGTTTGCCGGCGCGACGGCCGACGCCTTCACGCTCCTGGAGCGGCTGGAGGCCAAGCTCGAGCAGTATCCGGACCAGCTGATGCGCGCCTCGGTCGAGCTTGCCAAGGACTGGCGCACCGACCGGTACCTCCGCCGGCTGGAGGCGATGATGCTCGTCGCCGACAAGTCGATCACCCTGGCGCTGACCGGCAATGGCGACGTGCTGGAGCCGGAGGGCGGCATCATGGCGATCGGCTCGGGCGGCAATTACGCGCTGGCCGCGGCGCGGGCGCTCGGCGACACCGATTTCGGCGCCGAGGAGATCGCCCGCCGGGCGATGAAGATCGCCGGCGAGATCTGCATCTACACCAATGGCAACATTGTGCTGGAAAGCATCGACGAGGCTTGATCGCGCCGGCGGTGCGCGGCAGGTGCCGGCCGGAGAGGGCGCGCTCCGGTCCGCAGGCCCTCTGGAGGCCGGCCCGCCCGCCAGCGGGGCCGATGAGGGGCGACGGTCGACCGGCGGCCAGCGACAGGCGGCCGAGGGCATGGCCTCGGTGGCTCTGCGGCTGGCGGTGACGGCCGCCAATGTGCATAGCTCCGGACGGCCGCTTGCCCCGTCGACGAAGGATGCCATCGCTTGCCCTGGAGAAGTCAGCTGAGCATCCGCCGGGTGCGTCTCGTCACCGGCTGGATTCTATTCGCTTTCGTCGCGATGCACCTCCTCAACCATGCACTCGGGCTGATCTCGGTCGGGGCGATGGAGCGCGGACGGGGGTGGTTCAACCTCGTCTGGGGCAATGCGGTCGGCACGCTGCTCTTCTACGGGGCGCTCGCCGTGCATTTCGCGCTGGCGCTGCAGGCGCTCTACCGCCGGCGGACCTTGCGCATGCCGGCGCGCGAGGCGCTGCACCTGGTCCTCGGCATCGGCCTGCCGCTGCTGCTGATCCCGCACATCGTCGCGCTGCGCATCGCGCCGATCTCGACCGGGCATTTTCTAGACTACGGCCGGGTCGTCCATTCGCTCTGGAACAATCCGGTCGCCGGCTGGCGGCAGGTGGCGGCGCTTTTGGTCGCCTGGACGCATGGCTGCCTCGGCCTCTGGTTCTGGCTGCGGCCGCGCGACTGGTTCGCCCGGGTCAAACCACTGTTCCACGCCGCGGCCTTGCTGGTGCCGGTGGTCTCGCTGCTCGGTTTCGCGAGTGCCGGCAAGGACATCGATGACGGGCTCTACCGCGTCACCTTCTATTCCGCTTCCGCCGACGGCATGCGCCTCGCCAGCGACGCAACGCTCGCGCTTTATGGCCTCTGCCTCGGCAGCGTCGCGCTGGTGCTGATCGCGCGCGCCATGAGCCGCCACCGCCGCCTGCAGCGCGGCTTCCGCGTCACCTATCCCGATGGCCGGGTGATCGCCGTGCCGCCCGGGGCCAGCGTGCTGGAGGCGAGCCGCATGGGCCAGATCCCGCACGTCGCCGTCTGCGGCGGCAAGGGCCGCTGCTCGACCTGCCGGGTAAGGGTGGTGCAAGGGCTCGCCGAACAGCCCGCCGCCAGCGCGGAAGAGCAGGCGACGCTCGACCGGATCGGCGCGCCCGACGACATCCGGCTCGCCTGCCAGCTTCGGGCGGTGAGCGACGTCAGCGTCGCCCCGGTGCTCGTCGCCGGCGAGTTGCCGCGCGCCGGCGCGACCCAGGAAGTGCGTTCGGCCGGCTCGGAGCGGCGGATCGCGGTCCTCTTCTGCGACATCCGCGGCTTCACGCGGATGACCGAGCGGCGGCTGCCCTACGATACGGTGTTCCTGCTCAACCGCTATTTCGCCGCCGTCGGCGAGGCGATCGAGAGCTCGGGCGGCTACATCGACAAGTTCATCGGCGACGGTGCCATGGCGCTGTTCGGCCTCGGCAAATCGGAGGACGAGGCCTGTGCTGACGCGATCCTCGCCGCCGCCCGCATCGTGCGTGCGGTGGCCGCGCTCGACCGGCAGCTGACGCGCGAGCTCGGCGGTGAGCGCCTGCGCGTCGCCATCGGCCTGCACACCGGGCCGGCGATCGTCGGCCGCATGGGCTACGGCCGCGCCGTCAACCTCACCGTCGTCGGCGACACCATCAACACCGCAAGCCGCCTCGAGGGCGTCGCCAAGCTCCACGACGCCGATCTCGTGATGTCCCTCGACCTCGCCCGCCGCGGCGGCCTGTCCGATGCCGCCGGCGAGCGCCGCGAGGTGGAGATCCGCGGCAGAGCCGCGCCGCTCGACGTGGTGATCGCGCGGGACGCGAAGGCGGTGGACGGGTTTTTGGCGGGGGCGGCTTAGGGGCTGCAGGCGAAGAGGTCGCCGGGAAGCCGACCCGTGCCGAGCAGCCGGGCTACCGCGCTATCGGCGAAAGGTCATTCCTGCGCCTCAGCCTCCGGCCTTTGCCGAAGGCATCGGTACGGCGCCGTCCTCGTGGCCGTCCTCTCGGCCAGAATCGTCAACGATCGCGAACCTGGCGAAGGCAGCCGCCAGCGCGGTGGCCAGCGCCGACGACGGTACCGCGTTCCTCTGTTGAGCGAGGACGGTGATGGCCGATGCGATGTCCGGCGAGACGGTCATCATCCTGGCGGCATCGTTGACGCGGCTTTGCCATCCGGGTCCCGACGCACGCAGCCTTTCCAGAACGTCGTCATCCAGTCTGACGGAGACCAGGGTCTTGCGCCGAACGGGGCCTGGCTTGCGGGCTTTCGCGAGCGCCGCGTGGACTTCCGGCAGCGCTTCGCGCATCGGGCGCAGGGAAGCGAGTTCCGCGTCCGTCAATTCAGGGCTGTCGACCTCGTCCCAGTCCTCGCGGGTATAGCCGCGGGCGGCAGCCTTCGGGGCGTCAAAGTCTTTCGGCATAGGCTTTTCTCTCCTTTTCAGAAGCCGGGCGCATGCTGATGACGGACAGGGCTTCAGAGCCGAGCTGGACGAAGATGACGGTAATGATGCCGTCGATCTCGCCAATCGCCTTCAGGCGAGCGCCGTTGGCTGCGCCCACAAGAGCGTCCGCGAAGAAGCCGGGGTCGAGATCGGCAAAGTCCATCCCGTGCTTGACGAGATTGGCCTGCCGTTTCGGCTCGTCCCACACGATCTTCATCACCTGTATCTACAGGATGTAAGCGTTGACCGCTATGTCGTCGAGAAGGGGAAAGCGAGAGGCTAAGCGACCTCCCTCGCAGCGGGTCCGCGAGGCTTCCGAGCGCCAGAGTCAGCGGCCTTCGCCGTCGATAGATCGACGCTGCTTCAGCGTAATGCCGCTACTCAGCGACGCCCGTGAAGCGGTATCGTACAACTTGAAGAGTGAAGAGTTTAATTGGTGGAGCCAGACGGAATCGAACCGACGACCTCTTGCATGCCATGCAAGCGCTCTCCCAACTGAGCTATGGCCCCACTGGATCGCTGCCGAAGCGCGAACCGTGTCACGAAGCGTTTGGGGCGCTTCGGTCGTGGCGGGTTCATACTGAAGCCCGGCGGAGAGATCAAGCGGGAAATCCGCCGATCTTGAGAAAGTGCCGCCCGAAGAGGATTTTCGGGCGGCGGCAGGGGACAGAACGGCGCATGCCGGTCGTTGTCGGATGCCAGAACGGCGAATGCCGTTCGTCGCGGGTGTTTAAAGAGGCGAGTGCCGTCAGTCGTCGTCGTCGTCGCGCGAGCCGATGATGTCGGTCATGTCGTCGTCTTCGTCCTCGTCCGGCTCGAGGAAGGTGTCGTCGGCGTCCTCGACCTCGACTTCCTCGTCGTCGTCGACGTCGATCACCTCGTCCTTGGCCGCGACTTCCTCGTCTTCCTCGACATCGGTCAGCGAGACGGTCTCGACGGCGTCGCTCTCGGCCTCGACGACCTCGACCTCCTCCTCCTCTTCCGCCTCGGGCTGGACGACGGCCGCGCCGCGCTTGGCCCGGGCCGGGATCTCGAAGAAGCTGATCGGGTAGCTCGTGCCGGTATAGGGCGAGACGATCGGGTCTTTGTTCAGATCGTAGAACTTCCGGCCGGTCTCCGGGCAGATGCGTTTGGTACCAAGTTCGGGATTCGCCATGCTCGCCTCGCGTTGAATGTCAAAGTCTTCGGCCGTCAGTGCCGGGGCTTGCCCCGAGCCGTTTCCGAGGCCGCCGCGCAGCGCATCTGAGCGCCGCCGCCGACAGGGCTTTCGGAAGAAAAAACCGGTGGGTCCCTTACGTCGTGCCCGGGCCCTTGTCAAAGCAGGGTCCTTGCGCGCCCTTGGCGACGATTGCGCCCCCGCGAGGGTGACGCAAGGGTTTTTCTCGTGGTAACGCAGCCCGATGCGGCGGGGGGCCGGCGCTGCCGGCGCAAAATGACCGCCGCAGGATGCGTAAGCCCCCGAAATGGTACGTGTGGAAGAGGGCGACAAGCCATGAGTGGACATGTTTCGATCCCCCGGCCGATGAAGGCGGCGCGCAGCGGCGGCCTCAGCGGTTCCGCCCGCGTTCCCGGCGACAAGTCGATCTCGCACCGCGCCTTCCTGTTCGGCGGCATCGCCGCCGGCCGCACCCGCGTCACCGGCCTGCTCGAGGGTGAGGACGTGCTCGCCACCGGCCGCGCCATGCAGGCGATGGGCGCCCGGATCGAAAAGGCGGACGACGGCGCCTGGCTGGTCGACGGCGTCGGCAATGGCTGCCTGCTCGAGCCCGAGGGCGTCATTGATTTCGGCAATGCCGGTACCGGCGTGCGCCTGACCATGGGCCTCGTCGGCCCCTATGATTTCGGCGCCACCTTCGTCGGCGACGCCTCGCTGTCGCGCCGGCCGATGGGCCGGGTGCTGGATCCGCTGCGGCTGATGGGCGTGCAGGTCGCCGGCCGCACCAAGGACCGGCTGCCGCTGTCGATCCGCGGGCCGCGGGTCGCAGCCCCCATCACCTACCGCGTGCCGATGGCGTCCGCCCAGGTGAAGTCCGCCGTGCTGCTCGCCGGCCTCAACGCGCCGGGGATCACCACGGTGATCGAGCCGGTGATGACCCGCGACCACACCGAGAAGATGCTGGAAGGGTTCGGCGCCAAGATCTCCGTCGAGACGGATGCTGCGGGCGTGCGGACCATCGCGCTGGAGGGCCAGGGCCGGCTGGTCGGCGTGCCGGATTTCGTGGTGCCGGGCGATCCGTCCTCGGCGGCCTTCCCGATCGTCGCCGCGACCATCGTGCCGGGCTCGGACGTCCTCGTCGAGAACGTCCTGATGAACCCGACGCGCACCGGCCTCGTCGCGACGCTCCTCGAGATGGGCGCGTCGATCGAGATCCTGAACCCGCGCTCGTCCGGCGGCGAGGACGTCGCCGACCTCCGGGTCCGCCACGCCGCGCTGAAGGGCGTCTCGGTGCCGGCCGAGCGGGCGCCCTCGATGATCGACGAGTACCCGGTGCTCGCCATCGCCGCCGCCTTCGCCGAGGGCACGACGGTCATGCCCGGCCTCGACGAGCTCCGCGTCAAGGAGAGCGACCGCCTCGCCGCCGTCGCCGCGGGTCTCGCCGCCAACGGCGTCGCGCACGAGGAGGGGCCGGACTGGCTCACCGTCACCGGCCGACCGGACGGCAAGGGCCTCGGCGGCGGCACAGTGGTCACCCATCTCGACCACCGCATCGCCATGGCCTTCCTCATCCTCGGGATGGCGTCGGAAAAGCCGGTCGAGATCGACGACGCCGCGATGATCGCCACCAGCTTCCCGCAGTTCGTCGGGCTGATGGAAGGCCTCGGCGCGGTGCTCGTCGCCGCCTGATGGCCGTCTGGCCGCTCCTCGGGCTCCTGGTGCTGCTTGCGCCGCTTGCCGCCGTCTACGGCCTGCGCAAGGCCAAGCGGGCGCGCGACCGCGTCGCCGCCGGCCGTCGGTCGCTGTGGGGGCAAGGGCTGCGCATGCTCGTCCTGCCGGCCGTCGCCTTGGTCAGCGCGGGCATGGCCGGCCGCGAATATGGCTGGATCGCCGCCGGCCAGCGCGCCGCCGAGACCGGCACGACCGCCGTGCCGCCGACCTTCTACACCGGCAACCCGCTGATCGACCTCCTGGTCTGGTTGGCACTGTCGCTCGGCAACCTGATGCTGATCCTGTTCTTTGCGTCGATCCCCTACGTCCTCGGCAGCCTGATCGCGCTCATCCTGCTGTTCGCGGACCGGCTCGGCGCCCTGACGCTCGGTTCGACGCCGGCCCCCGACGATCCCCCCGGAGACCCTTGATGCCCCTCACCATCGCCATCGACGGACCGGCCGCGGCCGGCAAGGGCACGCTCGCCAAGCGCCTCTCCGCGCATTTCCAGTTGCCCTATCTCGATACGGGCCTCCTCTATCGCGCCATCGGCAAGCTGGCCGCCGATTCCGGCGTCGATCTCGACGATCCCCTGGCCACTGCCGAAATTGCCCAGACGCTCGACACCAGCCATCTCGACGACGGGTCGCTGCGGGGCCGCGAGGCCGGGGAGCTCGCCTCGCGCGTCGCCGTGCATCCGTCGGTGCGCGCAGCGCTGGAGGCGTTCCAGCGCCAGTTCGCCGCGCAGCCGGCCGGCGCCGTGCTCGACGGGCGCGACATTGGCACGGTGATCTGCCCGCAGGCGACGGTGAAAATCTTCGTCACCGCTTCGGCCGAGGTGCGGGCCCGCCGGCGCACCGACGAACTCTCCGCCAAGGGACGCCAAGTCGACTACGAGACGATCCTTGCCGAGGTGCGCGAGCGCGATGCGCGCGACGCCGGCCGGGCCGTGGCGCCGCTGAAGCCCGCAGCTGACGCGCACTTGCTCGATACCAGCGAAATGGATATAGAAACGGCATTCCTGACCGCATGCGCCTTGATCGACAGGGCGCGCGCGACCGGGGACTGAGAAGAAGGGGCGGCTTTCTCGAAAGGCCCGCCCTTTTGGCTTTCAGGCGATCGGCCCCGTGCCCTTGCCGAAAAGCCGATGCACCACCCCTGCCCAAGGCCGGTCCACCGCGCCAGCCGGATCGTTTTTCGCTCGCCGAGAAACCTCTCCGGGTCCGACATCGCCGAGGCGAGACGGACAGGACCAGCCCGACGGCGACCCGAAGCACGAACCCAGACGGCGCGCTGCCTTGCCCCCGACGACACGGGGCCCGAGGTTTCCAAGGAGAACGAATGTCAAACACCAACCCGTCGCGCGATGATTTCGCTGCGCTGCTCGAAGCCTCGTACCAGGATCACGATGTCGCCGAAGGCGCCGTGGTCCGTGGCATCGTGGTCGCGATCGAAAAGGACATGGCCGTCATCGACGCCGGTCTGAAGGTCGAAGGCCGCGTCGCGCTGAAGGAATTCGCCAGCAAGGGCCAGCCCGAGCTCAAGGTCGGCGACACCGTCGAGATCTACGTCGAGCGCATCGAGAATGCCCTCGGCGAAGCCGTCCTGTCGCGCGACAAGGCGCGCCGCGAGGAGAGCTGGGTCAACCTCGAGGTCAAGTTCAACGCCGGCGAAAAGGTCGAAGGCCAGATCTTCAACCAGGTCAAGGGCGGCTTCACCGTCGACCTCGACGGCGCCGTGGCGTTCCTGCCGCGCTCCCAGGTCGACATCCGCCCGATCCGCGACGTCACGCCGCTGATGAACACCCCGCAGCCGTTCCAGATCCTGAAGATGGACAAGCGCCGCGGCAACATCGTCGTGTCGCGCCGGACCGTCCTCGAAGAGTCGCGCGCCGAACAGCGTTCGGAGATCGTGCAGAACCTCGAGGAAGGCCAGACCGTCGATGGCGTCGTCAAGAACATCACCGATTACGGTGCGTTCGTTGACCTCGGCGGCATTGACGGCCTTCTGCACGTCACCGACATGGCCTGGCGCCGCGTCAACCACCCGACCGAGATCCTGCAGATCGGCCAGACCGTCAAGGTCCAGATCATCCGCATCAACCAGGAAACCCACCGTATCTCGCTCGGCATGAAGCAGCTCGAGGCGGATCCTTGGGATGGCATCGGCGTGAAGTACCCGATGGGCGTCAAGGTCACCGGCCGCGTCACCAACATCACCGACTACGGCGCGTTCGTCGAGCTGGAGCCGGGCATCGAAGGCCTGATCCACGTCTCGGAAATGAGCTGGACCAAGAAGAACGTCCATCCCGGCAAGATCCTTTCGACTACCCAGGAAGTCGAAGTGGTCGTGCTCGAGGTGGATCCGGTCAAGCGCCGCATCTCGCTCGGCCTCAAGCAGACCCTGCAGAACCCATGGGAAGCCTTCCGCGACCAGTTCCCGATCGGCACGGTCGTCGAGGGCGAGGTCAAGAACAAGACCGAGTTCGGTCTGTTCATCGGCCTCGAGGGCGACGTGGACGGCATGGTGCACCTCTCCGACCTCGACTGGAACCGTCCAGGCGAGCAGGTCATCGAGGAGTTCAACAAGGGTGACATCGTCAAGGCCCAGGTTCTTGACGTCGACATCGACAAGGAGCGCATCTCGCTCGGCATCAAGCAGGTCGGCGGCGAGTCCGGCGCCTCGGGTGTCGGCGGCGGTCAGCCGGAGGCTCCGGCCGAGCCAGGCGATATCCGCCGTGGTTCGATCGTCACCTGCGAAGTGACGCAGGTCACCGACGGTGGCCTCGAGGTCAAGATCCTCGAGACCGACTACACCTCGTTCATTCGCCGGGCCGATCTCGCCCGCGACCGCGAGGACCAGCGTCCGGAGCGTTTCTCGGTCGGCCAGAAGGTCGATGCCCGCGTCACGCAGTTCGACAAGAAGGCCCGCCGCGTCGGCGTGTCGATCAAGGCCCTGCAGATCGCCGAAGAGAAGGAAGCCGTCGCACAGTACGGTTCGTCCGACTCGGGCGCCTCGCTTGGCGACATCCTGGCCGCTGCCATGAAGGGCCGCGAAGAGGAATAGTCCGAAACACCGGCGGTCTTCGGACCGCCGGCCATCGGCGTCAGATGCAAGAAGGCCCGCGGGAGCGATCCCGCGGGCCTTTTCCGTTTCCGGTTCATATTCTGCCGCAGAAAGGGGCGAGCTGGGTCTACTTGTCGTCCCGCGCGCCCTCGCCGCCCTTCTTCACCGGCGATTCCGGTGCCTCGTCCTTGCGCTCGGCGGCGGCGGTGCGCTCAGCCGGCTTCGGTTCCACGGCCGGGCCGGTCTTGGCGGGACCCTCGTTCTGCGCCGCCATCGGCGATACGTCTGCGTCGGCCTGTTTCGACATGTCTTCTCTCCTGTTGTGGAAGAGAGACGCGGCCGGCTGCGGCCGGGTTCCGCGGGCCCGTGCCTCACGGATCTGTGCGCCAGCGGTAACCGCCTGTTAACCCTATGACTTAACTGGCGCTTTAGTGGAACCAGTGCAGATTGTCCGGGTTATGTCAGCGATCCCTTATGGGATGATCGAGACGGGAGGGCATGAGATGGACTTCGCTGACGTGCTCGATGGCATCGCCAAGCCCGTGCCGACCGACGAAGAGGGCAGCTACCGCGCCTCGGGAGCGGCGTCGGTGCCGTTCTGGCAGGTTCTCGATCAGATCGGCGGCACGGCGCCCGTAGGCGGCGCCCGGCTGAAGGAAGCCTATTTCCCCGACCTGCCGCAGCAGGCGCCCAAGGCCGTCTCGCCGACGCTCCAGGAACTCAGCCTAGATCCCGAGGAAATTGCCTTCGAACTCGACATCGCGGCGGTCCGCTCGGTCGAGGAGCTCTCGCACCTGCGCCGGCGCTTCGCGATGCTCAACCACCCCGATCGCACCGCCCCCTCGCTGCGCCACCGCGCCAACCAGCGCATGACGATCGCCAACACGCTGATCGACGAGGCCACGCGCAGGCTCGCGCGCTGAGGGCATCGGGCGCCGCTCTGGCGAGCGCCTCCGGCCTTTGCTAAACTGTTCTCCATGAACCTGCACAGGCCGCCCTTGCATTCGGCAGACGACTTCCTGCTCTGGAATGAGGGGCGGGAGGGAAAGCGTGAGTTCGTCGCCGGGAGGGTCGTCGAGATGATGGTCGGCGTCTCTCAAGTGCATTGGAGACTGGCAAGCCGGCTGACACTGCTGGTCGGTAATGCCATCGACGAGACCGTTTACAGTTTCGGAAACGCCGACTTCGCGGTGCTCACCCCAGGCGGCGTCCGTTATCCTGATTTCATGGTCGCTGCCATCGGGACCGATGACAAGGCGCTGGCAGCCAAGACGCCCTTCCTTATCGCCGAAATTCTGTCGCCGTCCTCCCTTGCTACCGATTTCGGCCCGAAGGCTGCCGAATATACCGCCATCCCCTCGCTCCGCCATTATCTCGTCCTCAGCCAGGACGAGCCGCGCGTGTGGCTCTGGAGCCGGACCGATGGTGCCTTTGGCGAACCTGAGATGCTCTTAGGGGCGGACGCCGTTCTGCCACTCGGCGGCTTCGATCTGACGCTGGGCCTTGCCGAGATCTACCGCGGCATCGCATAAGCGGGACGATTTTCGCGACGGGCGGTCCCGCAAGGCCGTTTTGCCGCGTTCCCTTGGCACCCGCCGGTGCCGCTTGCGTGGCGCCTTGGCGCGCCGGGTCGGAAAGACCGTGCGATGACCCTCAAATCCCGCATCATTCCCTGCCTCGACGTCAAGGACGGCCGTGTCGTCAAGGGCGTGCGCTTCGAGGGCCTCGTCGATGCCGGCGATCCCGTCGAGGCGGCCGCGGCCTATGACGCTGCGGGCGCCGACGAGCTCTGCTTCCTCGACATCACCGCCTCGTCCGACAACCGCGAGACGATCTTCGACGTCGTCGCCCGCACCGCCGAGCGCTGCTTCATGCCGGTGACGGTCGGCGGCGGCGTGCGCCAGGTCGCCGACATCCGCAAACTGCTGCTCGCAGGCGCCGACAAGGTGTCGATCAACACCGCCGCGGTCGCCCGGCCTGAATTCGTCGCCGAGGCCGCCGACAAGTTCGGTAACCAGTGCATCGTCGTCGCCATCGACGCCAAGCGCGTCAGCGGTGAGGGCGAAGAGGGTCGCTGGGAGATCTTCACCCATGGCGGCCGCACCGCGACCGGCCTCGACGCGGTGGAGTTCGCCCGCCGGGTGACCGCGCTCGGCGCCGGCGAGATCCTGCTGACGTCGATGGACCGCGACGGCACGAAATCCGGCTTCGACATCGACCTCACCCGCGCGGTCGCCGATGCGGTGGCGGTGCCGGTGATCGCGTCGGGCGGCGTCGGCACGCTCGACCACCTTGTCGCCGGCATCCGCGACGGCCATGCCACCGCGGTTCTCGCCGCCTCGATCTTCCATTTCGGCACCCACACGATCGCCGAGGCGAAGGATCATATGGCGCGGGCAGGGCTGTCGATGCGGCGGGATGGCATATGAACGATTGCGTTCAGGCAACAGCGGCGCACACCCCCCTCTGCCCTGCCGGGCATCTCCCCCTCAACGGGGGAGATTGGAGGCTGGGGCGTCGGCGGTTATCGATCTCCCCACCCGTGGGGGAGATGGCCGGCAGGCCAGAGGGGGGCGGGCTGCCGCAAGCCTTCGACGTATTTCATGACACCACCGGAACAGCCCGATGACTTTTAGCCTCAGCGACCTCCAAACCATCGTCGCCACCCGCGCCACCTCCGGCGACCCGGCCTCCTACACCGCGCAACTGGCGCGCAAGGGCATCGGCAAGGCGTCGAAGAAGCTCGGCGAGGAGGCGGTCGAGTGCGCCATCGCCGCCGTGTCCGAGGACGACGCCGCGGTGACCTCGGAGGCGGCGGACCTTCTCTACCACCTGATGGTCGTGCTCCACCTGCGGCAGGTGCCGCTCGGCGCGGTGATGGCCGAACTCGAGCGCCGCACCGCCGAGACGGGCCTTCAGGAGAAGGCGCGGCGGCCGGTCGATCCCGTCTCGGCCGGGACCGCCGGGACCTGATCGCCGTGGACCAGATGACCCCGTCGAAGTTCTCGCCCTACCGCTTCTATTCGGCGGACGAATGGGCGCTGTTCCGCGCGGGCCAGCCGATGACGCTGACGCAGGACGAGGTGCAGCGGCTGCGCAGTCTCGGCGATCCCGTCGATCTCGACGAGGTCTCGCGCATCTATCTCGCGGTGTCGCGCCTGCTCTACGCCCATGTCGAGGCCTCGCAGCTGCTGTTCCGCCAGCGCCAGCGCTTTCTCTCGCGGCCGGAAACGGTGAAGACGCCCTTCATCATCGGCATTGCCGGCTCGGTTGCGGTCGGCAAGTCCACTACCGCGCGCATCCTGAAGGAGTTGCTCGCGCGCTGGCCGACCTCGCCGAAGGT
Organism: Mesocryomonas lacus; assembly: GCF_055730135.2. NCBI lineage: Bacteria > Pseudomonadati > Pseudomonadota > Alphaproteobacteria > Hyphomicrobiales > Aurantimonadaceae > Mesocryomonas > Mesocryomonas lacus. The sequence continues at coordinate 27,951 of NZ_JBUZWE020000007.1, forward strand.
CGACCTCGTCACCACCGACGGTTTTCTGTTTCCCAATGCCGTGCTGAACGCCGAGGGGCTGATGCAGCGCAAGGGCTTTCCGGAAAGCTACGATGTCGGCGCCATCCTGCGCTTCCTCTCCGACATCAAGGCGGGGGTGCGCCATGTCGAGGCGCCGGTCTACTCGCACTTCGTCTACGACGTCGTCGCCGGTAGCCACGTCGCCGTCGACCAGCCGGACATCCTGATTTTCGAGGGCCTCAACGTCCTGCAGGTGCGCGACCTGCCGAAGGACGGCAAGGTGGTGCCATTCGTCTCCGACTTCTTCGACTATTCCATCTACATCGACGCCGAGGAGGCCGACATCCGCCGCTGGTACGTCGACCGCTTCATGCGGCTGCGCGAGACCGCGTTCCGCGACGAGGGCTCGTTCTTCTACCGCTACTCGCAGATCGGCGACGACGAGGCGCTGGCGATCGCCGAGGGGCTCTGGGCCAACATCAACGGCCGGAACCTCTATGAGAACATCCTGCCGACCCGCCCCCGCGCCGACCTGATCCTGCGCAAGGGCGGCAATCACCGCATCGACCAGGTGGCCTTGCGAAAATTGTAAGCGGCACAGCCTGCGGGCGCTTGTCGCGGTGACGGCTGCCCGGTAACGATTTGGTGTTATCGCTGGCATTCTGGCGATACTGGATCATCGGCCGCGGAACGCCCCCGGCGATGCCGACGTGCTGATGCCACATTCCCTGCCCATGCCGCAGCCGTGATGCTGCACGGCACACTGCGTGCCGAGACCGACCAGTGACATCTCCCAAGGAGACCGAATGTTCGACGTCAACCGCCGCCAGCTCCTCGCTTCCCTCGCCGCCCTCGGCGTGACCTTGCCTTTCGGCAAGACCGCGATGGCCGCCGAAAGCGCCCTCGTCTTCGGCGAGGCCAAACACTATTCCTTCGAGGCCCTGGTCGAGGAGACGCGCGCGCTCGCAGCGAGCCCCTACGTGCCGGAGGTGCCGCGCTTTGGCGACGTGCTGGAGGCGATCGACTACGATCAGCACCAGCGCATCCAGTTCCTCTCCGACAACACGCTGGAGCTGAACGGCGGCGAGTCGCCGGTCCGCTTCTTCCATCTCGGCCGCTACTTCAAGCTGCCGGTCGGCATCCATGTCGTCGAGGGCGGGGAGGCGCGAGAAATCCGCTACGACCCGAAACTCTTCAAGATTCCCGCCGACAGTCCGGCCCAGCAGCTGCCCGACGATATCGGCTTTGCCGGCTTCCGGGTGCTCGAGCCGAACAGCGAGCGCGACTGGATCGCCTTCCTCGGCGCTGCCTATTTCCGCACCTCGGGCGAGCTGGACCAGTTCGGCCTTTCCGCGCGGGCGCTCGCGATCGACGTCGCGATGCCGACGCCGGAGGAGTTTCCGCGCTTCACCGACTTCTACCTCGGCAAGTCCGATGTCGGCGGCCGCATCAAGATCACCTGCAAGCTGAACAGCCCGCGCATCGCCGGCGTGCTCGAGATGGACGTCACCAAGGACGGCCCGATCGTCATGGACATCCGCTCGCGCTATTTCGCGCGCGAGGCGATGGAGCGGGTCGGCATCGCGCCGCTGACCTCGATGTTCTGGTACTCCGAATCCGACCGCAAGCGCCGCGACGACTGGCGTCCGGAGATCCACGATTCGGACGGCCTGTCGATCTGGACCGGCGAGGGCGAGCGGCTCTGGCGCCCCCTGAACAATCCGCAGAACGTCATGACCTCGACCTTTTCCGGCAAGGCGCCGCACGGCTTCGGCCTGCTGCAGCGTGACCGCAATTTCGACCACTACCAGGACGACGGCGTGTTCTACGAGAAGCGCGCCAGCGTCTGGATCGAGCCGAAAGGCGACTGGGGCGACGGCGCGGTGCAGCTGGTCGAGATCCCGACCGACGACGAGATCCATGACAACATCGCCGCCTACTGGCTGTCGGCCAAGCCCGTCGCCAGGGGCGACGCCATGGCCTACGACTACCGCCTGACGTGGGCGAAGGACGCCCCGCACCCGCCCGAGGTCGGCGTCGTCACCGAGACCCGCATCGGCCGCGGCGGCATTGCCGGCCAGGCCCGGCCGCGCGGCGTGACCAAGATCGTCGTCGACTTCGACGGCGGCAAGGTCGCCGCGCTCACCCGCGAGGCCGAGGGCGTCAAGGCCATGGTCTCCACCTCGCGCGGCACCGTCTCCAATGCCAGCGCCTATTCGGTGAAGGTCGATACGGCCTGGCGGGCGATGTTCGACCTGACCGTCGAGGGCCTCGAGCCGGTCGAGCTGCGGCTGTATCTCACGCAAGGGGAGGAGACCCTGACCGAGACCTGGGCGTACCAGTTCCTGCCGCTGGATCCGAAGGCGAGCTGAGGGCGGTTCTGAGGGTTGAGGCGTCTGAAGTTGCAGCAGCGTGCCCCCCTCTGCCCTGCCGGGCATCTCCCCCTCGGGTGGGGAGATCGATAGTCGCTTGCGTCGCAGCTGCTGATCTCCCCCCTTGAGGGGGAGATGGGCGGCAGCCCAGAGGGGGGGGAGCGCCGCGGCGATGGCCGAGCGAAACATCAGGCCTAGCTCAAATACCCCATCTGCGCCGCGATCGCGACCGCATGCGTCCGGTTCGAGGCGTTCACCTTGCGGGTCGCCGAGCTCAGATACTGCGACACCGTGTATTCCGACAAAGACAGGATCGTGCCGATCTCCGACGAGGTCTTGCCAAGCATGGCGAGCTTCAGGCAGTCGCGCTCGCGGCCTGACAGAGGATTGCTCTTGCGGTTGTCGTCGAAGCGACACGCCGCGAGGATGCCGAAGATGACGAAGGCGGCCAGCTGCAGGTCGCCGGCCTCATCCGCGGAGATCTCGGTGCGCAGGCCGGCGAGCGCGATTGCGCCGTGGAACGAGGTCAGTCCGTGCACCGGCACGTAGATGCCGCCGAGATAGCCGTGATCGTTGAGAAGGCGCGCCGGCGGATTGGCGTGGCCCGGCTCCTCCGCCCCATGCAGCATTTCGACATCCCAGGGAAACGGCGTCGGCCCGGCCTTCAGCGCCCGGATCACCGGCGTGAAGCGCATCAACCCGAGCTTCTCATAGGCTTTGAGGAAGGCCGGCTCCCAATTGCCGAACAGGAGCTTCATCTCGGTGCGGGCATCGTCCGCCGAAGGAATGCTGAACACGGCATAGTGGCGGTAGCCATAGGCGTCGGCAATCTGAAGAAGCGCCGCTGAAAGGCTCTCCTCCGACCAGGGACGGTCGATGCGCTGGAGAATTTCCAAGGCCTTCGACATTGCTTCCGGTTCTCCTTCCCGCCCCTCTCGGACCCGTCGACCGGCTTCCCGGCAAGCGTTCCTGCAAACAGATAGCAACCTAATGGAAACGTCCGCCTTTACCAGCGGTTCGTTTTAGCAGGGAGGCTGACGAATCCCGTATCGCATCCGCGAACAGCTTCGCCAAGGGCGGATGCCCCAAATCCCGCGCTGCGAAATGCCGCGGAGACGCTCGAAGAAGGCCTGCCGCGCCGTCGGCATAGCGCGTCCACCGGAAATCGCCGACAGAAAATCGCGTCGTGGCAAAACATCACCGGCGGCCATCCCCCCGGATCGGTGCTGGATGCGGCGACGGCTCGGCTTTTCCTGATGCCGCGGGAGTGGCGATGCCGCTGGTCAGCTCCCATCTAGGACGCGGGTGCTGTATCTCAGCACGAGGATATTGGCCCCGGCTCCTAGCGCCCGGGCGGCTTTCAAGAGACTTTTCATGAGCGATTATTCCCCCCGCGAGATCGTGTCCGAGCTCGATCGCCACATCATCGGCCAGAACGACGCCAAGCGCGCCGTCGCCGTTGCGCTGCGCAACCGCTGGCGCCGGCAGCAGCTCGAGGGATCGCTGCGCGAAGAGGTGATGCCGAAGAACATCCTGATGATCGGACCGACCGGCGTCGGCAAGACCGAGATCTCGCGCCGGCTGGCACGGCTCGCGGGGGCGCCGTTCATCAAGGTCGAGGCGACGAAGTTCACCGAGGTCGGCTATGTCGGCCGCGACGTCGAACAGATCATCCGCGACCTCGTCGAGATCGGCATCGGGCTGGTGCGCGAGAAGCGCCGCGAGGAGGTGAAGGCCAAGGCCCACCAAGGCGCCGAGGACCGGGTGCTGGAAGCGCTCGTCGGCAAGACTGCCTCGCCCGCCACCCGCGACAGTTTTCGCAAGAAGCTGCGCTCGGGCGAGCTCGACGACAAGGAAATCGACATCGAGGTCGCCGACACCGCCCCGATGGGCGGCATGGAAGTGCCGGGCATGCCGAACATCGGCGTCATGAACATCTCGGAAATGCTCGGCAAGGCGATGGGCAACCGCACCAAGCAGCGCCGCACCACGGTGAAGGAGAGCTATGCCCTCCTCATCGGTGAGGAATCGGACAAGCTGCTCGACCAGGAGCAGCTGGTGGCCGACGCCATCTCCTCGGTCGAGAACAACGGCATCGTCTTCCTCGACGAGATCGACAAGGTCGCGAACAAGGAAGGCTATGGCGGCGCCGGCGTCAGCCGTGAGGGCGTGCAGCGCGACCTGCTGCCACTGGTCGAGGGCACGACGGTCGCGACCAAGCACGGGCCGGTGAAGACCGACCACATCCTGTTCATCGCGTCGGGTGCCTTCCATGTCTCAAAACCCTCCGACCTGCTGCCGGAGCTGCAGGGCCGCCTGCCGATCCGCGTCGAGCTGAAGGCGCTGACGAAGGACGATTTCCGCCGCATCCTGACGGAGACCGAGGCCTCGCTGATCAAGCAGTACATCGCCTTGATGAAGACCGAGAACGTCGATCTCGAGATCACGGCGGATGCGATCGACGCCATCGCCGACATTGCCGTCAGCCTCAACGGCTCGGTCGAGAACATCGGCGCGCGCCGCCTGCAGACGGTGATGGAGCGGGTGCTGGACGACATCTCCTTCGAGGCGCCCGACAAGTCCGGCGCGCACTACACGGTGGATGCCGACTACGTGCACAAGGCGCTCGACGGCATCGCGGGGAATGTCGACCTGTCGCGGTTCATTCTCTAGCGGGACTGAACGCCGTTACCGGACGGCCGCGGCGGCCGACGCTGCTTCTTCTCCCCTCTGGAGAGAAGGTCGCGGCAGCGGGATGAGGGGGCGGCGCAGGCGCGCTGCGCCCGGCAGCACTGACCGAACCTCCCGCGCGGCGCGGCGTTGCCGCCCCTCATCGGCATGCCGGCCACTTCTCCCCGCAGGGGCGAAGAAGGCGCGTCACCGTTTTACGCGACCTTGCTTCCCTTTGCGCCGTTCGCGGGAAACGTCAGGGCGCTGATCCGGCCGCTCCGTCCCGGCCCGACCGCCAGCACGCTGCCGGAAGGGACGAGGCCCCAGACGCCGGCATTCTCGTCGCAAGGTTCGGAGGCGATGACGAGGCCGTCGCCTTCGCTGCGCCAGTAGAGCGAGGGTGGTTTGCCGTCGCTCGCCCAGCGGTAGGCGTAGAGCGTATCGCCGTCGGTGTGGACGGCGGCAAAGCGCAGCGGCGCCTCGGTATCCCCGACGGTGGCGACGATGTCGGCGAGCACCGAAGTGATCGCGCCGACGGGGTCGGCGTCGAGGCCGCGCCCCATGGCGGCAAGGAAGATCGCCTCGGAATCGCTGGTGCCCTTGCGCAAGGGGTAGAGTGCGTCGGGGATCAAGGCATCGACGCGGCGGCGAAGGCGGTCATAGCCGCCGACCTGACCGTTGTGCATGAAGAGGTGCCGCCCGACCGCAAAGGGATGGCAGTTGGCGGTCGACACCTCGCCGGAGGTCGCCGCGCGCACATGGGCGAGGAACAGCCGCGACTTTATCTGGGTGCAGAGCGAGACGAGGTTGGAGTCCGACCAGGCCGGCAGGATGCCGCGGTAGAGGCCGGGTTCCGGTAGCTCGCCATACCAGCCGACGCCGCAGCCATCGCCGTTCACCACCGTCTTCGCCTCGCGCGCGGCCAGCGACTGCGAGATCAGCGAGGCCTGCGGCCGGACCAGCAGGCGGTCGAGGAAGACGGGTGTTCCGGAATAGGCGAGGAAGCGGCACATGGCAGATCCACAACAAGCCGGCGCAGCAAAAAGCCGCGTCTTCAGAAATAGTTAGGCGCTGAGGCGTTCGCGAAGCTGGCTTTGCTGCGCTGCAAAGCGGTGGGCCGCCGCCGCATGGATCGTGGTCGAGTCGAAGCCCGGCAGTTCAAGGGCGTCGGGGTCGAGCAGCAGGCAGATCTCGGTGCAGCCGAGGATCACGCTGTCGGCGCCGGCCGCCTTGCCGCGGGCGATGACGTCGAGCACCGCCGCGCGCGAGGCGCCGAGCACCCGGCCCTGGCAGAGTTCGTCGAAGATCACCGAATGCACCAGCGCCCGGTCCTCGGCCTCCGGCACCAGCGGACGGATGCCGTGGCGGGCGTGCATCCGGTCGGCATAGAAGCCGTGCTCCATGGTGTAGCGCGTCGCCAGCAGCAGCGGCTTCGTGCGGCCGGCGGCCTTCAGCGCGGCACCGGTCTCGGCGATGATGTCGATGACGGGGATGCCGACGGCCGCCGACACTTCCGGGGCGACGAGGTGCATGGTGTTGGTGCAGATCACGACGCAATCGGCACCGCCAGCCTCGAGGCGCCGGGCGCTGTCGGCGAGAAGCTTGGCGCAGAGATCCCAGCGGCCGGCCTTCTGCAGCGCCACCACTTCGGCAAAATCCAGCGAATGCAGGAGAATGTCGGCGGAGGCGAGGCCGCCGCTCGCCGCCCGGGCCGCCTCGTTCAGCATGCGGTAGTAGACCGCCGTCGATTCCCAGCTCATGCCGCCGATCAGTCCGATGGTCATCGTCGCGTCTCCCTGATTGTCGACGGCCAGTATGCGGCGTCTTTCCCGCGCCGTGCGCGCGTTGTTCATGAAATTACCGGTCCTTCTCGCAACGCATGTGCATCAAATCGTCATGGGCTGCATCCAGCTTGCGCGCTAGTGGGGAGGCGTGCATCGTGATCGCATGATCGACGACCGCGACCAGACCATCCTCGCCCTCCTGCAGGACAATGCCGACATGCCGGTGGCCGAGATCGGCGAGCGCGTCGCGCTGTCGGCTTCCGCTTGCTCGCGGCGCATCCAGAAGCTCGAGACGGACGGCCACATCGCCCGCCGCGTCGCGCTGCTCGACCGGCAGGTGATGAACCTGCCGACGACTATCTTCGTCCTGGTGAAGACATCTCAGCATGCCGTCGGCTGGCTCGACGAGTTTCGCGCCGCGGTGACGGCGATCCCGGAGATCGTCGAGGTCTACCGGCTGACCGGCAATGTCGACTACATCATGAAGATCGTGCTCCCGAACGTCGAGCACTACGACGTCATCTACAAGCGTCTGGTCGCGCGCATCGAGCTGTTCGAGATGTCGGCCTATATCTCGATGGAGACGCTGAAGTTCGGCACCGCCGTGCCCACCCGCTACGCCTGACGGGAACGCCGTCCCTGCGGCCGTCGTTCAGCGCCGCAGGAGGACGCGATGCAGGATCACGACGACATCTGGAAAGACTGGCGAGACCTCGTCAACATGGCGCCGGCAACGCTGGAGAAATGGTTGGAGACCGACGAGTCGAAGGAAGTCGGCGACACCAAGTCGGGCGCCGCCGCGAGCGGCGAGAACGGTGGCGGTGAATCGACCGGGCACAAGAGCGGACGGCGGATCGTCGACATCAAGCACACGGCGAAGGCGGATCTCTCCGACGATGACTGGGCCCACATGGACAAGGTCGTCGGCTACATCAAGCGCCATGCCAAGCAGCGCCCGGACGGCGACGTCACCCATACCCACTGGCGCTATTCCCTGATGAACTGGGGCCATGACCCGCTGAAGGACTGAGGAAGCGAGGCGGTGGGGTGCGGGGCCGCCTGTGGCAGCGCAGCGCTCGACAGCCTTCCGGCCGGCCCGTAGAATGCCGCTCGCCGGATGATCCCGGTTTTCCACGAGAGCCGTCATCATGCAGTGCTGGAGTGCCCGCCCCCTCTGGCTGGCTTTGATCGCCTTCTGCCTCCTCGCCACGCCGGCCGCGGCGGTGACCCTGGTGCCGCCGGGCAACCGGAATGCCGAGCAGCCGGGCGTTCCCGCCGCCTCCGCCCGCCGCACCCAACAGCTGAAGACCAGCTATCAGCGCAAATACGAGAAGATCCGCGACCTCATCGCCGGCAACCGCGAACTGCAAGGCAAGATCCGCAAGGCGGCGAGCGATTACGGCATCGATCCCTTGCACATCGTCGGCGCACTGGTCGGCGAGCACACCTACAATGTCGACGCCATCGACCGCCTGCAGACCTACTACGTCAAGGCGATGAGCTACCTTCAGTCTGGCGTCGCCTTCGCTTATGAGGGCGAGGACATCACCGACTTCGTCAAGCGGCCGGAATTTGCGAGCTGCGGCGGCAATGACGAGCAGCTCTGGTCGTGCCGCGAGGCGGTGTTCGACCGCGCCTTCCGCGGCAAGACCGTCGGCGGCACGGCGTTTCCCGCCAACCGTTTCGGGGCGGTGTTCTTCCAGCCCTTCTATGCCGGGCAGACCTTCGGCCTCGGGCAGCTGAACCCGATGACGGCGCTGACCTTCTCCGACGTCGTCCACCGCGTGTCCGGCTATCCCGAGCTCGAGGCCGGCAAGGCGCCCGAGGTCTACCAGGCGATCATGGATCCCGACCGGTCGCTCGCCTACATGGCCGCCGTGATCCAGGGATCGATCAAGGCCTACCGCGACATCGCCGGCATGGACATCTCGAAGAATCCCGGCGTCACCGCGACGCTCTACAACGTCGGCAATGCCCGCAGCCGCGCCGCCGCCCTTGCCGCGGAGAACAAGCAGCGCGTGGCCAGTGGCGAGGCGCCGAGACTGCCGGAAGAGAACTATTATGGCTGGCTGGTGAACGACAAGATCGACGAGCTCCGGGCCATCTTCCGCTGACCCCGCCCGATTGTTTCACGTGTGACACGGCGGCCGCGCCGTTCGTTCCGCGGCCGCACCAGCTGGAGGCCCGTGACGCGATCCTTGCAGCCCGCGCCGCCGGCCGGCCGGGCTTCCTCCTCGGCGACCTGACGGGCCTCGGCAAGACGCTGTCGGCCTGGCTCGCCATCGCCGACATGCCGGAGGCGGAGGTGCTGGTGATCTGCCCGAAAGGCGCGATCCCGCAATGGCGCCGGACCATCGACCGCTCGCCGCCGACGGGCAAGCGCGTGACCTTCCTGAACTTCGAGCGGACGAAGTCGCTGATGGCGCCGCCGGCGGCGAGCAAGCGAAAGTCGGTGCGGGCGAAGAACAACGAGCTGGCGAAATCCGGGACGTTGAAGAAGCGCTGGCCGATCGTGGTCATCGACGAGAGCCACCGGATCCGCAATCCCGCCTCGCAGCAGAGCCTCGTCTGCCGGCAAGTGGCCGCTGCCGCCGACTTCGCGCTTTATCTCAGCGCCACCGCCGGACAGTCGCCGTTCGAGCTGTCCTATCTCGGCAAGCTCCTGGCCTTTGCCACCTCGGCGGAGGGCGACGACATGGATGCCTTCCGGGCGCTGATGAAGACGCTGAAGATCGCCCGCGCCAAGGGACGGTGGAAGAACTGGAGCTGGGAGCCGAACGAGGCCGACCGGGCGACCATGTCGGCCCTGCTTTACCGGGGGCCGCGCGCGATCGGCCTGCGCCGGCGCCCCGAGCAGATCGTCGGCTGGCCGGAAGTGCAGCGGGAGCTCGCCCCGACCGCGCTCGATGGCGAAAGCCTCCGGCTCTACGACGCCACCTGGCGGGAGTTCCGGCGCGAGATCGGGCTTGCCGGCGGCTCGACGCGTAAGCCGACTGGTTGGGCCGCGGACCTTCGCTTTCGCCAGAAGGCGAGCCTCATCCGGACAGTCGGCACCGCCGACTTCGTCAGCGATCTCCTCGAGAACGACGAGCAGGTGGCCGTCTCCGTCGCCTTCCTCGAAACCTCGACGCTGCTGATGGAGAAGCTGTCCGGCCGCGGCTGGAAGGTCGGCGAGATCAATGGGGGCCATTCCGGCGAGGCGAACGAGGCGACACGGCTCGCCTTTCAGCGGGGGCAGATCGATGTGGTGCTGTTCACCGTCACCGAATCGATCTCGCTGCACCGGGGTGAGGTCGAGGGCGGTGACCGGGAGCGGGCGCTGGTGATCCATGACATGCGCCACAGCGCCATCCAGCTGCAGCAGATCGAGGGGCGGTGCCACCGCGACGGCCAGCGGGCGGTGATCTACTACGCCTATGCCGAAGCGACCGTCGAGGAGCGCATCGCCGGCATCGCCATCGCCCGCATGGCCGGCATGGAGGGGCTCGCCGGCGACGATACGCGGCTGCTCGACGAAATCACCGAGGTGGTCCAGCAAGCCGTTTCCGCGCGGCAGCCGGTGTCGCCGTCATCCGGCACTTGAGGTTGCAAGATATCTTTAGGATTACCCCTTCGAGACTCAGTTCTCGAGGCTCTTACCGATAGTTGCAGCTCACTGACTTAAAATTGCACTATGCTGTTTCGATACAAAATAGTGAGTTGATTTTAGTGGAATTTTGAAAGTTACTTGCCGCCTCACGAGGGAAGCATTTGCGTATGAGAGAAGTGCGCATCGAAGCGGCCGCAAACGGCAATGAGAGGGTCGAGTCATCATCGCCCGGCCTCCTGCAGCGGCTCGTCTCCGTCAGCCAGGCGATCAGGGCGCTGCTGCAGCTGCGGCTGGCCGAACTCGGCCTCAGCAACGGGCAGGACGAGATTCTGATGGGGCTGGCCGAGAAGACGCCGATCTCGGCCGCCGCCTTGGCCGTCCAGCTGGATCTGCGGCCACGGCAGGTGGTGTTGCTGCTCGATGGACTGGCGGAGAAGGGCCTCGTCGACACCATCGGCATGTCCCGCGACCCTCGCCGGACGATGATCCAGCTCACCGCAGCAGGCCTTGCCAAGCAGGCGGCGGTACGCAGCCTCTGGGAGGAACTCAACCGCGACCTGCAGCCACCGGACGGCAAGCCGCAGATCGACCGCCTGAACGACGTCTTGACCCTCCTGCGGGACCGGATGGATCCGCCGGGGCTTGCCGCGCCCGGGGATGGGCGGGGCGAATAGATCTTCGGTCTGAGCGGTTCGAGGGTATCAGGCGGGAGCATGGAGCCGGCAGGCGGCTCTCGCCACTGCAGGAGCGTCGACGTTGCTATTGTTCGCAGGCGAACCAGTCGTCATGGCCGGACACGAAGACGAGGTCGACGCAGTGTTTCGAGAGCGCCGACATCACCGGAACGGCGGCCCCGGCGAGCAACTGAATGTCGAGCATGGCGCAGTCGACGTCCGCCTGCGTGGTCACCAGCGACAGGGCGCTCTCGACATCGTGGACCTTGCCGACGGTGACGCCGCCGCACTGCTGGATCTCGCAGGCCATGCGCTCGGCCATGCCGTCTTCTGGCTCGACGATCAGGATGCGCCGGCCGGTCAGTTCAAGGGATGAGAGTCGAAACATGCTACTCCGATAGGCTGCTGCCGCGGTCGGTCGCATGACACTCCGGCAAGATCCGACCTATGGCAACGTCAAAGAGCAGTTCAAAGCTCAACGGCCGCCTTGATCATCGATAGCCGGACACGTCGGCGTGATTATTGCCGTCTTCGAAGTGATGATGACAGAAAATCCCGCTTAGAGGGTTCTGGACATACCGGTGGTTGCAAACACGGCCGCCGGCCTGCCGGCTCCCCGCCGTCTGGCAGCGGGCAGGCGAATCATCCTAGAACACGGCTGAAGCAGCGGGAGTGGCGGAATGAGCGGTGCGCACGGGATCGGCAGCGAGACGCTGCGGGCGAACGTCGTGGCAGAGGGCGCCGAGCTGGTCGGGCTCACCCATGCCGTCGGCGGCGAATTGCTGTGGCAGGCGGGTCCGGAATGGCCGCGGCATGCCCCGGTGCTGTTCCCGATCGTCGGCCGCCTCGCCGGCGACACGCTGCGGCACGGCGGCGCCGAATTTCCGCTGACACAGCACGGATTTGCCCGCGACAGCCGTTTCGACTGGGTGGAAAAGACCGACGCGCGTGCGGTGCTCCGGCTCACCGACAGCGCCGAGAGCCGCGCACGCTATCCCTTCGCTTTCGAGCTCGAGATGATCTACGCCGTCGCCGGCGAGACGCTGACCGTGACGACGCGGGTGTCCAATCCGGGCGAGTCCGTCCTTCCCTGCGGCATCGGCGCGCATCCGGGCTTTCGCTGGCCGCTGGTGGAGGGCGTCGCGAAGGACGATCACTTCATCGAGTTCGACGCCACCGAGACGGGACAGGCTTTGTCGGTCGAGGGAGGACTGCTCGGTCCGCCCAAACCCCTGCCGTTCGATGGAAGCCGGCTGGCGCTGTCGACGTCGCTCTTCGCCCGCGACGCCCTGGTGCTGCCGGACGTCGCCAGCCGGGGGCTTCGCTATGTCGCCTCCGGCGGGGACGGGCTTGAAAAGGCCAGCCTCACCTTTGCCTGGGAAGGCTATCGCGATCTTGGACTTTGGTCGGCGCCGAAAGGGGCGCCGTTCCTCTGCGTCGAACCCTGGTACTCGATGGCGAGCCCGGTCGGCTGGGACGGGGAGTTTGCCGACAAGCCGGGGCTTCTTCTGCTGGCGCCGGGGAAGAGCCGCGACTTCGTCTGGTCGGTGACGGTCTCGTTTCCCAGCTGAGTGATTCGCCTCCGGGTCGACAAGCTGCTAAGGAAGGCGACGCGTTCGCCTTCGGCGGACGTCGCCTCTGCAGCGCGCCCGATCCCCGGTGCCGTTTCTGGCCCGAGCGTGGTCCGCGAAGCCCTGTCGCTTCGCCCGATCTGCCCGGCCCTTCAAGGACAATCTCCATGGCTTTGCCCCGTATGACGCCGGAGGGCCGCGCTCTCCTGGTCAAACTCGTTCGTGCCCCTGCCGAAATGCCGGACAGCGGCCTGATCCCGGATCTGCGCCAGCTCGGCTTCATCGAGAAGCTCGACACCCGCTGGCAAGCGACGCGCGCCGGCAAGGATTATTTGCAGGCGCAGCGCTAAAGCTTGCGTCGATGGGGTGGAGACGCCCCATCTGTAAAAGCCGCTCTCCGTTCAGGCGAGAGACGGCATCCGTCGGGCGTCCTCGTTTACTGCGACGCCCGATGACCCGCGCTTCGGTTTTGCCCGCCGATCGCGAATTTGGCCGGTTTCGCAGCTCGCTCTCGGCCTGTCAGGCTGGCCAGTCGCGAAGGTTGCTGAGAAAGAGGGTGCGTTGGCCCCTGTGCGTGCGCGCACTGCGCACCGCGCGTCGGCCGGCGCAAGAACAGCAGCGACACAGACATCAGACCCTGATCGGGCCCATCTGGTCCAGCGGCCGCCTTGAGGCCCCGCCCGTGCCATATTGTCGGCACGCCCACGCTCTATCACTCAGGCGCTCCTGACCATCGCGCATGGGAAAAACTTGCGGGCGTTGGAAACTTTTTCGTGAGCGACACGTTGTCTGCCAGGGGAACTGAAAGTATGCATGCGTGATTAGCTGACTTAAATAGTTAGCCGGCTGAATAACTGGCTTGGCGATAGACCGTTGAGTAAAAATTAGTCGTTTGCCCCCGTCTTCGTCAAATCGGGAGCGACAGCATGAAGATTACTGACGGCGATCTATAGATTACGCTTCGTCATCCCAAATTGGCGTCATTCATTAGCAGGCTTCAGTTAACTGTAGCCGGCAACATTTCGACTTGGTTCGCGTACCGACAGGAAATCCAGTGCTGCGCAAGTGTGCGTGCCTAGGTTTGACGAAAGCTAGTTAACGCTTCGGTACGATAACTACATTGATCTTGCTGGTTTAAGCGCGTAATTGGCTTGCCAGCTATGGAGGTTTCCCATGTTTTTACGAGAAGTCGAGGCTGATCCCGAAGCCGTGGCAACGGACTTCCTGAACGAGGACCGTGATCTGCAGGTGACGCAGCTGATGGTGTCGGTCTCCAAGACCGTGCGGGCGCTTCTCGGGATCAAGCTGGCCGAAATCGGCCTCAACAACGGCCAGGACGAGGCGATGCTCGCCCTCGACGAGGCCAATCCGATCAGCGTGGCGATGCTCGCGGAGAAGCTTTCGGTCCGTCCCCCGACGGTTTCCAAGATGCTGGACCGCCTGGTGGCGAAGAACCTCGTCGACCGCGTCAACGATACCAACGACGCCCGCAAGACCATGGTGAAGATCACCCCCACCGGCCTCGAGACGCAGGACCGCATCCGCGCCGTCTGGGCCCAGGTCGGCGCCGACCTGTCGGAATTTGCCAAGGCCGAGGATTCACAGGTCCTGATGCGCGAGCTGTCCGGCCTGCAGAAGCACCTGACCAAGCGCCTGACGCAACTGCGCTAGCCGGTTGCGGTGGGCGGCGATGCTGCCGCCGCCAGCGATGATATCCAAAAGACCAGACACGAGGGTCGTTGACCGCGAAAGCCGGGTGACGATTATCGCCGTGCGGGCACGCTCGATCCTCTGTTCAGGCGACGCGCCCGCAACAGGTCGCCGCTGCCGGTGGCCCGCGGAACCTCTTTGTTCGGCTACGGATTATCCCGTCAGATCATTCGTCTGAAACGGGAGGCAAGCATGCAGAAGAACAGGAAGATCGCCGGGCTGATGGCCCTTATCGCTTTGGCATCGACGGCGCCGGCCATGGCGCAGTCGGTTGAGTTCGGCCGTGACGGCATCCAGCTGCGGCAGGACCGACAGGAGCGACCGGAACGCCGCGACCGCACCCCGCGCGAGTTGACCGAGCGCCAAGCCATCCGCATCGCCAAGGGGGAAGGCGTGCGCGAAGTCGAGGATGTGACGCGCGACCGCTCGAACTACGACATCGAGGGCAAGGATCGGAACGGCGACGATATCGAGGTGGTCGTCGACCGGGTCTCCGGTGAGGTCATCTCCGTCGAATAGGCCTCTGGGTCGCCATTTTGCGAAAGGCCCGCTTGCCACTGGCAAGCGGGCCTTTTCGTATCTGCTGCGGGAGCCTTGTGTTGCAGAAGGTCTAGGGCTGCCGCTGTTCGATCCACCGGGTCATGGCGGCAATTTCTTCGCGCTGCGCGGCGACGATCGTCTCCGCCAGTCTGCGCGAAACATCGTCCTTGCCGTTCTTCAGTTCCGTCTCGGCCATGGCGATCGCCCCTTGGTGATGGGCGATCATGCCGCAGTTGAAGGCGAGATCGGGATCCTTGATCTCCGCCGATGCCATCATGCCTTGGTGCATCTGCATCATCGGATCGGCGGTATCGCCCTCTTTCCCCATGGCCATTCCGTCCATGCCCGGCATGTTTGCGTGGTCTTCTCCGGCGGCCATCCCCTTCATGCCCGGCATGTCGGCATGGGCAGCGACGTTGCAGGCGGCGGGCAGGTTTTGTCCTTCCGCGGCCCCGGCCGGCAGCGAGAGCATGGACACAATGAGGCCGAAAGCGATGAGATGAGAGCGCATGTGTTTCTCCGTTGAGCGTCGGCTGCGACAGCGTGTCTCATGCCAGTGCCACCCCTCCCGCGCGGGAAGGCAAGACGGCACGTGGCGTCGCGCTTCACGACTTTGTCACCGCATGCCCTGGAAGTGTGGCGGCTACAAACAGGGATGAATGGAGGCTGCGTCGGTCCCTATAGAGCTTTCGAGCTATGCTCGAGACGTAAATAAAAAAACGATCATCCCTAGGTTTTGCTGCCATAACATCAAAATATAAAGTAGTCAGTGTTACGACGCTCCGCTTCGAATCCGATGTTTCCTTAAAACCATTCTAAAACATCGTGTTTGACTTGGAGCGTGGTGCGTGAGCATTGAGCGATGGCTCCGTGACTGCGGGGGTACAGGAAAATCATAGGATGTCAGCATGAGATCTTCTCTCTCCGGCTTCGCCAGCCTGGCGACGCTTGCCATCGGCCTTTCCGGCTATTCGACCGCCGGTCTTGCCCAGGATGCCGCTGGCATCGTGGTCTACAATGCCCAGCATGAGAGCCTCACCCAGGAATGGGTCGACGGCTTCACCAAGGAAACCGGCATCAAGGTGACGCTTCGCCAGGGCAGCGATACCGAGATCGGCAACCAGATCGTCCAGGAAGGCGCGGCGTCCTCGGCCGACGTGTTCCTGACCGAGAATTCGCCCGCCATGGCGCTGGTCGACGGTGCGGGCCTGTTCGCCCCCGTCGATGCCGAGACGCTGGCGCAGGTGCCCGAGAGCTACCGCCCGGCCGACGGCAAATGGGTCGGCATCGCCGCGCGCAGCACGGTCTTTGCCTACAACACCAACAAGGTGACCGAGGCCGACCTGCCGAAGTCGATGGTCGATCTCGCCGATCCGAAATGGCAAGGCGCCTGGGCCGCCTCGCCGTCGGGCGCCGACTTCCAGGCCATCGTCGGCGCGCTGCTGCAGCTGAAGGGCGAGGCGGCGACCGCCGACTGGCTGAAGGCGATGAAGACGAACTTCGTCGCCTATCGCGGCAACAGCACGGCGATGAAGGCGGTGAACGCCGGCGAGGTCGATGGCGCGGTGATCTACCACTATTACTGGTTCGGCGATCAGGCCAAGACCGGCGAGAACTCCAAGAACGTCAAGCTGCACTACTTCCGCAATGAGGATCCGGGCGCCTTCGTCAGCGTCTCCGGCGGCGGCGTGCTGGCCTCCAGCAAGCATCCGAAGGAGGCCCAGGCCTTCCTGAAATACGTCACCGGCAAGGCCGGCCAGGACGTGTTGAAGAACGGCACCTCGTTCGAATACGCCGTCGGGAACGGCGCCGAATCGAACCCGAAACTGACGCCGCTCGCCGACCTGCAGGCGCCGAAGGTCGAGGCCTCGACCCTCGACAGCAAGAAGGTGACCGAGCTGATGACGGTGGCCGGCCTGCTCTGAGCCCGTCTGTCCGGCGCAGCCCGTCTGCCCGGTCAAAATGGAGCCGCGGCGGCAGCCCTGAACCCCGCACCGTCCGGCAGCCGCCGGGCGGTGCGGCGTTAAAACCTTCGCCGCACCCTCACATTTTCCCTCGGCATGCGCTATGCCGCGGGTGATCCCGGGAAGCCGTGTTTCCCTCCAGCCAAGCCGGTCCGTTTGTCCGTATCAACGCGCTCCTTGCCCGAAGACAACGCCCCTGCCGTCCGTGGTGATGGCGGGCACGGCGGCATGGCGCTGCGGCTGCCCCGGCGGTTCTGGATCGCTCTCCTCGCCGTCCTCGTCGCCTCGGTCTCGCTGCTGCCGCTCGGCTTCATCCTCTATGTCGGCGTCGACACCGGCTGGGAGACGGCCTCGGCGATGATTTTCCGGCCGCGGGTCGGCGAGCTGCTCGTCAACACGCTGCTGCTGCTCGGGCTGACCGTGCCGATCTCGACCGTGCTGGCGCTGGCGCTCGCCTGGTTGACCGAGCGCAGCGACCTGCCGGGCGCGCGGCTGTTCGCCTGGCTGGCGGTGGCGCCGCTGGCGGTGCCGGCCTTCGTCCACTCCTATGCCTGGATCAGCCTGGTGCCGGGCCTCAACGGGCTGTTCGCCGGCGTGCTGGTCTCGGTGATCGCCTATTTCCCCTTCCTGTACCTGCCGATCTCGGCAGCGCTCCGGCGCCTCGATCCCGGCCTCGAGGACACCGCGGCCGCCCTTGGCCTGTCGCCGGTGCGCGTCTTCTTCCGGGTCGTGCTGCCGCAAATGCGGCTCGCCATCGCCGGCGGCGCGCTCCTCGTCGGGCTACATCTCCTTGCCGAATACGGGCTCTACGTCTTCATCCGCTTCGACACCTTCACCACCGCGATCATGGACCAGTTCCAGTCGAGCTATAATGGCCCGGCCGCCAACATGCTGGCCGGCGTGCTGGTCGCCCTATGCTTTGCCCTCCTGGCGCTCGACGCCTCCTGTCGCGGCACCGCGCGCTATGCCCGGCTCGGCGCCGGCGCGGCGCGGCCGGCGACGCGCACGCGCCTCGGCCGGGCGACCGCGCTGTGGCTGCTGCTGCCGGTGGCAACGACGCTGCTGGCGCTCGGCGTGCCGCTGGTGACGCTGACGCGCTGGCTGATCGCCGGCGGCGTTGAGGTCTGGCGGCTGCCGCAGATTTCCGCAGCGCTCGGTCAGACGCTGCTGCTGGCACTGGCAGGCGGGGTTCTGGCGACGCTGTCGGCGATCCCGATCGCTTGGCTGTCGATCCGCGCGCCCGGCCGGCTGCAGCGCGGGCTGGAGGGCTGCAATTACATCGTCGGTGCGCTGCCCGGCGTCGTCGTGGCGCTGGCGCTGGTGACGGTCACCGTCAAGGTGGCGCTGCCGCTCTACCAGACCGTCGCGACCATCCTCCTCGCCTATACGCTGATGTTCCTGCCGCGGGCGCTGGTGGCGCTGCGGGCGAGCATCGCGCAGGCGCCGGTCGAGTTGGAGCAGGCGGCAGCCAGCCTTGGCCGCTCGCCCGCCCGCGCGATCTTCGCGACGACCATCCGGCTGGCCGCGCCGGGGGCGGGGGCCGGCATGGTGCTGGTCGCGCTCGGCATCACCAACGAGCTGACGGCGACGCAGATGCTGGCGCCCAACGGCACCCGCACGCTCGCTACCGCCTTCTGGGCGCTGTCGAGCGAGATCGACTATGCCGCGGCCGCGCCCTATGCCCTGCTGATGATCCTGTTCTCGCTGCCGATGACCTGGTTGCTCTATACCCATTCGCAACGGACGGCGGGACGGTGACCGTGCTTCGACTGCAATCCCTCGCCAAGCGCTACGGGCAGGTCCAGGCCCTTGGCGGCGTCGACCTGCGCGTCGCCAGCGGCAGCCGGACCGCCATCGTCGGCCCCTCCGGCTCCGGCAAGACGACGCTGCTGCGCCTCGTCGCGGGCTTCGAGGTGCCGGATGCCGGGCGGGTCACGCTCGGCGACGTGCTCTTGGCGGACGGGCCGAGCGCGGTGCCGGCGCACCGGAGGGGAATCGGCATCGTCACGCAGGACGGCTCGCTGTTCCCCCATCTCAGCATTGCCGACAACATCGGTTTCGGCCTTCCCCGCAACGCCGAGGGCCGCGCGGCGCGGATCGACGGGCTGGTCGATATGGTGGGCCTCGACCGGGCGATGCTGAAGCGGCGGCCGGACGAGCTCTCCGGCGGCCAGCAGCAGCGGGTGGCGCTCGCCCGCGCGCTGGCGCTGCAGCCGAAACTCATGCTGCTCGACGAGCCGTTCTCCGCCCTCGACACCGGCCTGCGCGCGCAGACCCGCAAGGCCGTCGGCGATCTGCTCTCGGCGGCCGGCATCACCACCATCCTCGTCACCCACGATCAGGCGGAGGCGCTGTCTTTCGCCGACCAGGTGGCGGTGATGCGCGACGGGCTGCTGCAGCAGGTCGGCAGCCCCCGCGAGCTGTATCTGCGGCCGTGTGATGCGATGACGGCGCGGTTTCTGGGCGATGCCATCATCCTTTCGGCCGTGCTTTCCGGGGGCGCCGCCGATTGCGCGCTCGGGCGGCTGCCCGTCGACCAGCCCGAGCGGAGCGGACCGGCCGAAATCATGCTGCGGCGCGAGCAGGTGTCGATCGCGCCGCGACCCGAGCATGCGGCGGGCCTTGCGCTGGCCGACATTCTCGACGTCGAGTTCGGCGGGCCGTTCTCGACGGTCACCGTCCAGCTTCGCAGCGGCCCCGAGGGACCGTCCGCCGCACGGTGCCCGCCGATCGTGCTGCGCGGCAGCGGGCCGGACTTGCTCGCGGCCGGCGACGTGGTGGCGCTGAGCGTTAGCGGGCAAGCGCACGTCTTCGACGCCTGAGCCTTACTCGATCGGGTTACCCATCGGCGGCTGACCAGCACTTACGGGATCACGTCTGCCTTGGTGCACGGCGCTGTCGGCGCCAACCCCTCAGTGCGCGCCGCCGAGAGCGGCATTGACGGCGACGGCGACGAGGACGGTGTTGAAAACGAAGGAGGCGATGCCGTGCGCCAGCGCCGCGCGTCGCATGCGTTTGTGGCTGATGGCGACGTCCGAGGTCTGCGCGGTCATGCCGATGACGAAGGCGAAATAGAGAAAATCGGCTGAATCCGGGTCGTCGTCGCCGGGAAAGTCCAGCCCGCCCCGGTCGCCTGGCTTCCCGCCTTCGCTGGCGTCGGCGGCATAATAGAGGTTGCCATAGTGCTGGGCGGCCATGACGTGGAGGGTCAGCCAGCCGAGCGGCACGCTGGCCAGCGCCAGCCCCATGCCCAAGGCATCGTCGCCCGTCGGCGAGTTCAGCAGGCTGAAGATCGAGACCAGGCTGAAGGTGATCGCCGCGACCGTCAGAATGGCGATGATGAGGATGCCCTCGTCCTCCGTCTTCGCCCGCTCGCGCAAGCGCTCCGGCCCGCTGCCGAGCGTCATCTGCAGGATCAGCACGAGGTAGACGAGGAAGAAGATGTCGCCGCTCATCACCAGCTGCAGGTCTGCCGGCAGAACGCCCAGAGGGAAGAAGGCGATGAGGCCGGCCATCACGGCAATGAGGAAGCGCTTGTGGTGGCGGATGAAGGAATGATCGAACACGGCTTGCTTTCCCGTCGGTTTCGTCCGCTCGCACCGGAGATCATCCACCCCGGGCGCACTGCGACGCCTGCCGCCATCCTTCGATGGGATCCCATATCGACACTTAAGCGAGCCGAAATTTAGGACGTCAGCGTGTTCGATCTGCGCCTCGGCGGCGCAGATGCAGAACCTCAGCGGTGGTGGTGCCCGCCGCCTCGGGCCAGACCGCTCCGCAACGGCATCCGGCGCCGCCTTCGCGCCGCCAGATGCCGTCAGGTGTCTCAGAGCCCGCGCAAAATACTTTCGATCTGGCCGAGATATTGCTGCGAGGTGCGGATCTGCAGCTCGGCATCCGTCAGCTTCTGTTCGGCGTTGCGGCGCGATAGCTTGGCCTCCCAGGTTTCCAGCCGCATCGCCTGGACCTCGGTCTCGGCGGCGAGCGCCCGGTCCTCGGCCTTGCGCAGATCGCGCTCCAGCCCGGCGATCTGGCTGTTCATCCGGCGCTGCTCGGCATCGACGCGGTCGATGAAGGCGAGGGCGTCGAGCTCGATCGCCTTGAACTTGCGCTCATAGGCCTTGATCCGCGCGGCAGCGGCCTCGACCAGCTGGATCGCGGTATCCCAGCTGGCGGGCGGAAGCGGCTCCCCGGGCGCCAACAGCGGGAAAGTTTCAGCATGCTCCGCCGGGCGGTGTTCCCCACTCGGGTCCTGCAGCGTTGGCATCTCCGCCCGGTGGTCCGGATCGTCCTGTCCCGCGAACGCGTCGCGCTGCTGGCGCAGCGTGGCGTGGATCACGGACATCTCGTCGGCACCGTCCGCCCATCTCCTGTCGGCCTGGCTCATGGTGGGGACCGATCTACGCCTGGGGTTTCTTAAGGCTCGGCGAACGCGCAAAGCCCTGCGTGATCGCTGAGTTCAGGCGCGACAGCCATTCATTGGCTTCCTGCGCCTGACGTTCGGCCGCATCGGCACGGGCATAGGCGTTCTCGATTTCGCGCTGGGCGAGCTGGAGCTGGTCGCGGAGCGCGGCATATTCGGCTCGCGTACGAATCTCCTGCTCCTCGGCCTGGCGCTCGAGCTCTTCGACCCGCTCCTCGCTGAGGCGGATCGCCTCGGTCGCTTCCTGGATCAGGTCGAGGGCCGAGGACCAGTCGCGCCGTCCCGCCGGCGTTGGCTCCTCGGTCGCGGAATCGACCATGTCCGCCCCTTGCGGCGGCAAGGCTACTGCGTTGTGCAGGTTGGCATCGGCCCGTTCCGGCTCGGCAGAGCCCCGCAACGCCCATCTCGATGTCGTCTCACCCATGGCCTCGTCCATTCTTTTCTCCCAGGGCTGCCTCGCGCCTCGCCGGACGCATCAGGACGCTCTGTCTTTTCCAACCGGCGGGTCGCCGTTTCTCGTACAAGTCGAGGTAGGGCGGCGAGGTTGCGCCGTCCCGCCCCATGGGCCCTTTGGCGTCAGTCCGTCTTCTTGTCGGACAGGAAGCTGACATTGGAATTCGGCGCATAGGGATCGTCGCCTTGCCGCGGACCACCCTGCGATGGGCCTTGCGGCTGATCGTCCGGATGCGCCTGGCCGGCCCGGACGGCGCGCTTCAGCGACTCGTTCTGCCGCTGCAGCGCCGTCCGGTTTTCGCGGGCGATCTCCAGCGCGCCCTGAGCCAAGGTCCGCTCCGCCTTCTCGTTCTCGAGCTCCTCGATCAGCCGGCGGTTGGCCGCCTCCTGTCCGAGCCGGTCGTTCTCGTAGCGCCGGGTCAAGCTGTCGATCCGGTCGGAGAGGCTGTTGGCCTTGTTGACCGCGTTCTCGAGCGCCGCATCCTTGGCGGCCAGCGCCTTGTTCAGCATGTCGCTGCGGTCGTTCAGCTCCTGCTGCTGGCGCTGGCTCTCCTCGAGCTGGGCGATGTAGTGCGCAAGCTCGCCGCGCAGGCCGTCGACACGGCGCTCGAGCGTCAGCTTCTCGGCCGCGCTCTCCTTCAGCTGACGGTCCGAGCCGCGCAGCGCCTCGTCCTTCTCGCGGTACTGCTGGCGCATGTTGCCGAGGATCTGCTCGGTGGTGCCGAGGCGCGCGAGCAGCGCATCGAGCCGCAGCGTCATGGTCGCGCGTTCCGAGGTCAGCTGCGAGATCGCCGTCTCGTGGTCGACGCTGATCTTCTGATGGTGCGCCTGCTCGTCAAGGAGTCTCGCGTCGAGCGTCGCGATCTCCGCAAGGTGCCGGTCGCGCTGCTGCGTCAGGTCGGAATTCTGCGCCTGCAGGCCGGAGAGCCGGTCGAGCTGGTCCTCGACCACCTGCTGGAGCCGGCGGCTCTCCTTCTCGAACATCGAGCGCTGCTCGGATTCGCGCTGCAGCGCGCCTTCCGCCTTCAGGAGCGCCTTCTCGGTCGTCTGGTATTCCGCGCGCTGCAGAGCGAGATCGCCCGCGAGCGCCTGCTGCTTCTCGATCTCGAGCGTCAGCTGGCGCTCGGCGTTCTCGAGCAGGCCGCTGCGCTCGCGCAGCGTCAGCCGGGTCTCCTCATAGGCTGCGGCGATCTCGCCGCGCTCGGTCTCGGTCTTCTGCGACCGCGCCTTCTCGTTGCGCAGCTCGCCGGAGATCGCCGAGAGCCGGCTCGACAGCGTGTCGACCTCGCGGCGCAGCGCCTGGCCGCTCTCGAGCTCGCGCGCGAGCAGGGCCTCGGTCTCGAGAATGCGCGATTTCGCTTGCGGCAGTTCGGTGAAGATCGATTCCAGCGGTTCGGCGAGCAGCGCGAAATCGTCGTTCAGCGACTTCAGGTCCTCCAGCCGGTGCGACAGCTGGCTGAAGCGCACGCGCAGGAGCTCGTTGCGCTGGCCGATGCTGTCGAGCGGGCCGGCATCGCGGGGAATGTCGATCGTGCGCGATGGCGCGGTCTGGGGCGTGCCGACCGCGTCGACCGGCTGAACTGACGCCGACCGTTCGGGCGCAGGCGGCTTCTCATCCTCGGCCGCAAGCCGTTTCCAGATGAAATTCCACGCAGACACCATCGGACAGCTCCCGGAGCAAAACAAGAAATGCTCGATGAGCCGGTATCTGTTAAGGAATGTGGGGACCTACGCAATCCTGAAAAGAATGAAAATCGGGTGACTGCCCGATTTCCGCAGGTTTTTCCCCTCGGTGCGACCTTGCAGCCGCTCCAGGGCACGGCGGCCGCCGTCCGGTCTCCTGGCGCCTTCGGCGGGGACCTGTCGCCTCGGTGCAAAGAGCCTTGCCGCAACGCCTTGCCCGGCGGTCCGGTATCGGCTAGGAAGTTTCCGTCCGCGCAGCATCTGCCGGACCAAGGCCGGCCCCGCCGCCGTCCGCACCCGTAGCTCAGCTGGATAGAGCGCTGCCCTCCGAAGGCAGAGGTCACTGGTTCGAATCCAGTCGGGTGCACCATTTTCCGCCGTTCCTCTGCAGCTTCCTTTCGCCGGTTCTATCGGTGCTGGCTTGCTATGCGATCGCTCTACCGAAGAGCCGTGCGCTGCGTCGAAGGGCGCTTGCGCGCCGATGGGCCGTTGACCGTCATCGCCGGGCGCTGAGGCTATCCCAGGGCTGCTTGAACTGCAGATTAAAGCAAGCCGCGTGGTCAATATCGCTGACAGCGGTGCGAGTTGGTCATCGTGCGGCGAGGCGCTGTTGCCGGACTTGCCCTCTGCAGTGGCGCATTGGCTGGCATCGCTGTTGCGGCAAGGCGGCATCATGACGGATGGAAATACCTGCCGGCCGGCTGACGAAGGGCTGACGCTCGCGGTCGATCGGCGGTGTTGACCGAGGGTGACCTCTCATACCCAAGAATCATCGAAGTATCTCACGTTCACGATCGACTTTTTATGATTCCGAAATCCTGACGTTCTACTGATGCAGACGGAAGATCGGCGAAGATTGTTTCCCGATACTGACGTTAGAGATCAGTGACGAACGGGGGCGAGGGGCTCAGGATGTCGGACATCAAGGTTCAGAGGCCGCTCGCGGTGCGCATTACCGCTTACGGGTTTGCCGCGGTGCTTTTCACCAGCGCCGCCATCGGCTCGCTCTCCTGGTTCCAGCAGAGCCGCATGGGCGCAGAGTCCATCCGCACCGAGCTCGCCAGCGACTTCTCCCACGTCCGTTCCGACATGGACGCCCAGAAGCGGGTGGCCGCGGCGCTGGCGCTGGCCGTCGCCGGCGAGCCCGATATCGGGCTGCTCGTTGAGGCGAACGATCATGACGGGCTGCTGAAGCGCTTCTCCAGCAATTTCGGTGCCGTCGTCGCCAATGGCGCGGTGCAACTGATGACCTTTGCCGACGCGAAGGGGAACGTCGTCCTGCGCCTGCACGAGCCCGCGACCTTCGGCGACAACTTCGCTGCGCGGCGCAAGACCGTCGCCAAGGCGCTGCAGGATGGGCAGTTGGTCCAGGGCATCGAGCCCGGGCGGACGGCGGTGAGCATGTTCGCGACAGTGCCGATCATCCTGCGCGGCACGACCGCCGGCGTCGTCGACATCGGCACCAAGCTGACCAACGAGTATTTCACCCGGCTGGCCCGCGAGGTGGCGGCCGACGTCGCCATCCACATCCGGACGAACGAGGGTTTTGCGCGCCAGGCTTCCACCTTCGCCGGCGAGTCGCTGTTGTCGCCGGAGGAGATCCAGGCCGCCTTCGACGGCGCCGTCCCCGACCGGACGGTCAGCGTCGGCGATCGGAGCTTTGCGGTGTCGGCCCAGCCGATCATCGACTTTTCCGGGGCGAAGATCGGCGTCATGGAGCTGGCCTCGGACATCACGCCGCTGATCGCCGGGCAGCGGTCGGCGCTGCTGGAATCGGCCGCCGGCATGGCCGTGATCTGCCTCGTCTCGCTGATCGGCTTCTTTCTCTTCGCCCGGTCGCTCGGCCGACTGATCC
Source organism: Mesocryomonas lacus (assembly GCF_055730135.2). Taxonomy (NCBI): domain Bacteria; kingdom Pseudomonadati; phylum Pseudomonadota; class Alphaproteobacteria; order Hyphomicrobiales; family Aurantimonadaceae; genus Mesocryomonas; species Mesocryomonas lacus. Next base: position 53,239 of record NZ_JBUZWE020000007.1, read on the forward strand.
GCCGCATCGCCACCACGATGGGAAGCCTCGCCGCCGGAACGCTCTCGACGAACGTCGAGTCGCAGGATCGGCGCGATGAGATCGGGGCCATGGCGCGGGCGGTCCAGGTCTTCAAGGACGGCGCGATCGAGAAGCTCCGGCTGGAGTCGGAAGCCGAGACCGGTCGGCGCGCCCAGCAGCATCAGCAGGATCGCCAGACCGCCCTCGATCATTCGAAGGCCGAGGATCTCCGGGCCTTCGTGCAGGCGGTCGAGGACGCCTTCACCGATCTGTCCGCCGGCGACCTGACGGTCCGGATGGGCCAGGACGTGGCTCCGGAGTTTGAGCCGATCCGCGCCAAGTTCAACACCAGCGTCGAGAAGCTGGAGGCGGCGATCGGCGGCGTGGTCGGCGGCGTCTCGAGCCTGCGCACGGGTCTTGCCGAAATCTCGGTCGCCTCCAACGATCTCGCCCAGCGCACCGAGCAGCAGGCCGCGAGCCTCGAGGAGACGGTCGCAGCGCTGTCGGAAGTCATGCAGGGCGTCACCCGGACCGCCGATGGCGCGGCGCAGGCCCGGATCGGAGCCAATGCTGCCCAGAAGAATGCGGAAACCGGGCGGGAGATCGTCGGCCGAGCCGTTGCGGCGATGACCGAGATCGAGCAGTCCTCGGACAAGATCGGCAAGATCATCGGCGTCATCGACGAGATCGCCTTCCAGACCAACCTTCTGGCCCTCAACGCCGGCGTCGAGGCGGCGCGGGCGGGCGAGGCGGGCAGGGGTTTTGCGGTCGTGGCGCAGGAGGTGCGCGGGCTCGCCCAGCGTTCGGCCGAGGCTGCCAAGGAGATCAAGGCGCTGATCTCGACGTCCAGCAAGCAGGTCGGGCAAGGCGTCGAGCTGGTGACGCTCTCCGGCCAGTCGCTCGGCGAGATCGTCCAGGAGGTCGCGGCGATGTCGCTCGTCGTCGCCGAGATCGCCGCCAGCGCCAAGGAGCAGGCGTTGAGCCTGCGCGAGGTGTCGATCGCCGCCGACCAGATGGACCAGGTGACGCAGCAGAACGCCGCGATGGTGGAGGAGGCGACGGCCGCCGCGCAGACGCTGTCCGACGAGACCGACGATCTCGCCGGAATGGTCGAGCGGTTCCGCACCCGTGTCGGCGGCGGTGCACGCGGCGGTGCGGGATCCGGCCGCCTGGCACCGAACGTCGTGCAACTGCACCAGCAGCGCGCCTCGTAACGGCGTCGGCCGCGCGATCGTCCCTCGAGGGGATAAGGGTGCGGCCAACCATCGCACGTGAGGGGGAGGGTCGGCCCGAAAGGCCGGCCGCGGTTGACCCGGCAGAGCTGCGTCAAGCCCGCATCAGCCTCAACTGATTTTATTTTCAGCACGCTTACATTTCATGCACAATATGGCAGGGTGCCGCGTCCGCGGGGCACCCAGCGCTCCGCCGACCCTTGCGCCTTGCCGCAAGCGACCAGGCAGAGGACGTGTGGCATGTGGCGCGAAATGACCCCCGACGAGACCCGCACCATCGCGGTGGCCGGGCATGAGATCGTCACCTACAGTTTTGGCGAGGGCGACGATGTCGTGCTTCTCCTCAATGGCGGCCCGGGCCTGCCCTGCGACTATCTCCGCGATTCGCATTCCTGTCTCGTCGACGAGGGCTACCGCGTCGTCGCCTTCGACCAGCTCGGCACCGGCAAGTCCGATCGGCCGACCGATCCGGCGCTCTGGACCATCACCCGCTATGTCGAGGAGGTGGAGGCGGTCCGCCAGGCGCTCGGCCTCGGCCAGGTGCACCTCGTCGGCCAGTCCTGGGGCGGCTGGCTCGCGATCGAATACGCGCTGACCTATCCGCAGGCGCTGAAGACGCTGGTGCTGGAGAACACCGCTGCTGACATCCCGCATCTCGTCGGCGAGCTGAACCGGCTGCGCGCGGCGCTGGGTTCTGAGACGGTGGCGATGATGCAGCGGCACGAGGCCGCGGGCACACTGTCGCATCCGGAATACCAGGCGGCGGTGACGCTGCTGAACTACCGCCACGTCTGCCGTCTCGCCGAATGGCCGGCGCCGGTGAAACGGTCTCTCGACGACTGGAACATGGGGCCCTACGAGACCATCCAGGGCCCGAACGAGTTCACCTATACCGGCAACCTCAAGGACTGGAACCGCATACCGGACTTGCACCGCATCACCGTGCCCGTGCTGATCACCGTCGGGGCGCATGACGAGCTGACGCCGGCTTGCGCGTCGCGGATGAGGGACGCGCTGCCGGACGCCGAGATGACGGTGTTCGCGAATGCCAGCCACATGCCGTTCTTCGAGGAGCCGCAGGCCTTCTTTCCCGTGCTGATCGACTTCCTGGCGCGGCGGGGAGGGCGGGCGTGATCGCTCTGACCGTGCTGCCGGATCCGAGGCCGGGCCTCGGCGTGCCGGCCGCGACGCCGTCCGCGAAGGCCTGACATGCACCGCTTCCGTTTCGTCCTGACGCGGCCCTTCCAGCTGATCCCAGTGCTTTTCGGCATCAGCGTCATCACCTTCGTGCTGGTGCGCTCGATCCCCGGCGATCCCGCGCGGCTGATCCTCGGCACCAAGGCGACGCCGGCGGCGCTGGAGCGCATCCGCGCGCAGTTCGGCCTCGATGAGCCGCTCTGGCTGCAGTATTTCTACTTCCTGAAGAACCTCGCCCATGGCGAGATGGGCAAGTCGATCCTCTACAAGATCGACGTCCTCGGCCTCATCGCCGACCGGCTGGAGCCGACGCTGGTGCTCGTCGCCGGCGCGGTGCTGCTGTCTGTCCTCATCGCCGTGCCGATGGCGACGCTCGCCGCCAAGAATCGCGGCGGCTGGGCCGACCAGGCGGTGCGGGTGGTCTCGACCACCGGTCTCGGCCTGCCGAATTTCTGGCTGGCGATCATGCTGATCATCGTCTTCAGCGTCACCCTCGGCCTGTTCCCGGTTTCGGGCTACGGCCGGACCTTCGGCGACAAGCTGCACCACATGATCCTGCCCTGGCTGACCATCGCGCTGTCGCTCTCGGCCGTGCTGACGCGGAGCCTGCGCGCCAGCCTCATCGCCGGCATCGGTTCGGACGTCGCCCTCGCCGCCCGGGCGCGCGGGCTACCTGAGAAAATGATCTTCCGCCGCCACGTGCTGCCGAACGCGGTGATCCCGACGCTCAACCTCCTCGCCGTCAACATCGGCTGGCTGATCGGCGGCACGGTGGTGGTGGAAACGGTCTTCGCCATTCCCGGCACCGGGCAATTGCTGGTGCGGGCGATCTTCTCGCGCGACTACATGGTGGTGCAAGGCGTCGCCATGGTGTTCGCCTGCGCGACCGTGCTCGTCAATTTCCTCGCCGACATTTTGACGGTCGCCATCGATCCGCGGGTGAAGCTGTGAGCGTCGCTCCCCTACCGGGCGCGGTTCCCGCGGCCTTGCCGATGTCCGAGCCTCGCGCGCCGCGGCGGCGCCTTGCCGGTGCGCCCGTCCCGCTCTGGGCCGGCGGGCTGCTGCTCGCCGCCTTCGTCCTCGTCGCGCTGCTGGCGCCGGCGATCGCGCCCTACGACCCGATCTACCAGGATGCGACCGCGCGGCTGACGCCGCCCTCGCTGGCGCACTGGTTCGGCACCGACAATTACGGCCGCGACATCCTCTCGCGGGTGATCTTCGCGACGCGCATCGACCTGCAGCTCGCCTTTCTCGGCGTCGCCTTCCCCTTCCTCATCGGCACGACGGTCGGCACCGTCGCCGGCTATTTCGGCGGGCTCGTCGACACCCTCTTCATGCGGCTCGTCGACATCATCCTCGCCTTCCCCTTCCTCGTCCTGATGCTGGCGATCATCACGGTGCTGGGTCCCGGCCTCCAGAGCTTCTACATCGCGATGGCGCTGGTCGGCTGGGTCTCCTATGCCCGGCTGGTGCGGGCTGAGATCCTGATCCTGAAGTCGAGCGACTTCGCGCTTGCCGCGCGAAGCCTTGGGTATGGCCACGCCCGCATCATGTTCCGCCACCTTCTGCCGAACGCGCTGACCGGCTCGATCGTCTTTGCCATGTCCGACTGCGTGCTGGTGCTCCTGGCCGGCGCCTCGATCTCCTATCTCGGCCTCGGCGTACAGCCGCCGCTGGCCGAATGGGGCATCATGGTCGCCGAAGGTCAGGGCTTCATCACCAAGGCCTCCTGGATCTCGGCCTTTCCCGGCCTTGCCATCGTGGCGCTCGCCTTCGCCTTCAGCCTCGTCGCCGACGGGCTCGGCGAGAAGCTCGGAGCCCGGCCATGAGCGCCGCGGTGCTTTCCGTCGAGGGCCTGACGGTCGAGAGCCGGGACGGCGGGACGCGACGGGCAATCGTCGACGGCCTGTCCTTCACGCTCGGGCAAGGCGAGATCCTCGGCCTCGTCGGCGAGAGCGGCTCCGGCAAGACCATGGCCTGCCGCGCCTTGATGCGGCTCCTGACCTCGCCGAACCTTTCCGTCTCCGCCGACGCCATCCACCTCGGCGGCCGCGACGTCTCGAAGCTTACCGAGGCCGAGTTCGCTGGCATTCGCGGGCGGGAGATCGGCATGATCTTCCAGAACCCGTCGAGCCATCTCGATCCGGTGATGCGGATCGGCGCGCAGATCGCCGAGACGGTCGTCATCGCCAAGGGTGCCAGCCGGCGCGAGGCCAAGCGCGAGGCGATCGAGATCCTGCGCCAGGTCGGCATTCCCGATCCCGCGGCCCGCGCGGAAGCCTTCGTGCACGAGTTCTCCGGCGGCATGCGCCAGCGCGCGATGATCGCCGTGGCGCTGGCCTCCGATCCGAAAATCCTCATCGCCGACGAGCCGACCACCGCGCTCGACGTCACCGTCCAGGCGCAGGTGCTGCGGCTTCTGAAGGAGCTGCGCGACCGGCGCGGCATGTCGCTGATCTTCATCACGCATGATCTCGGCGTCGTCGCGCAGCTCTGCGATTCCATCGCCGTGCTCTATGCCGGAAGGCTCTGCGAGAAGGGGCCGGTGCGGCAGATCCTGCGCCAGCCGCGGCACCGCTACACCGCCGGCCTCATCGCCTGCCAGCCCGGCGGCGATGCGAGCCTCCGCCGGCTGCGGACGATCGAGGGCCAGCCGCCCTCGCCCTTCGCCATGCCGCCGGGCTGCCGCTTCCACCCGCGCTGCGCCCACGCCGCGGACGATTGCCGGCGCGAGCAGCCGCCGCTTCAAAGCTTCGACCCCGGCGAGGTGGCGGCCTGCTTCCATCCCGTGGCCGAGGCGCCGCCCGCCACCGGGATGCCGGCCCCGTTCCCGCAGGTGACCGCATGAGCGCCCGCCCGATCCTCGAGGTCGACGATCTCGTCGTGCGCTTTGCGCTCGGTGGCGGCGGCCCGCTCGGGCTCACCAAACGCACGCTCGCCGCGGTCAACGGCGTGTCGCTGAGCGTCACGGCGGGCGAGACGCTCGGCGTCGTCGGCGAGAGCGGCTCCGGCAAGTCGACGCTCGGCCGCGCCATCCTCGGCCTCGAGCCGGTCGCATCTGGCCATGTCGTCTTCGATGACCTCCGCGTCTCCGACGGCCGGCGCGAGGCGCTGCACCGACTGCGGCGGGAGACGGCAATGGTGTTCCAGGACCCCGCCAACGCCTTGAACCCGAAGATGACGGTCGGCGCGACGCTCTCCGAGGTGCTGCGCGTCCACGGCAAGGTCCGGCGCGGCGGGGAGGGGGCCCGCGTCGCCGAACTCCTGACGCTCGTCGGGCTCGATCCGGCGCTCGCCGACCGCCGGCCGGGGGCGCTGTCGGGCGGCCAGTGCCAGCGCGTCGGCATCGCCCGGGCGCTGGCGGTGGAGCCAAAACTCGTCATCGCCGACGAGTGTGTCGCGGCCCTCGACGTCTCGATCCAGGGCCAGATCATCAACCTCTTCCTCGACCTGAAGGAAGAGATCGGCCTGACGCTGATCTTCATCGCGCATGATCTCGCCATCGTCCGCCGGCTCTCGGACCGGGTGGCGGTGATGTATCTCGGCCGCATCGTCGAGGAGGGGCCGACTGAGGCCGTGTTCTCGGCGCCGCGCCACCCCTATACCGCCGCCCTCATCGCCGCGATCCCGGAGATCGACCCCGACCGGCAATTGCCGGCAGCGCCGATATCCGGCGAGCCGCCGAGCCCGCTGGCGCTCCCCGCCGGCTGCGCCTTCCATCCCCGTTGCGCCTTTGCCGAAGACGTCTGCCGCAGCGGGCCGCCCCCGGCGCTGAACCGCGCCGACGACCATGGCTGGGCCTGCATCCTGCCGCCCGGCACGCTTTCACCGCCCCATCCACCCGCCCCTCCCGGAGAGACAGTATGACCCGACAGCGCCTGACCCGTCTTCTTGCCGCCACCATGCTGGCCGGCCTGACCCTCGGCACCTCGATCGCCGAGGCCGCCGGCGTCCTCACCATCGGCCGCCGCGAGGATTCCACCACCTTCGACCCCATCCTCTCGGCGCAGAACGTCGACAACTGGGTCTATTCCAACGTCTTCGACGTGCTGGTGCGCGTCGACAAGACCGGTACCAAGCTGGAGCCGGGCCTGGCCGAAAGCTGGACCGTCTCGGACGACGGCCTGACCTACACGTTCAAGCTCCGCGACGCGAAATTCTCCGACGGCTCGCCGGTCACCGCCGAGGACGCCGCCTTCTCGCTGCTGCGCATCCGCGACAATGAGGGCTCGCTCTGGTCGTCCTCCTACGCCATCGTCGACACCGCCGTCGCGACGGATCCGAAGACGCTGACGGTGAAGCTGAAGGAGCCCTCGGTGCCCTTCCTCGCCTCGCTGGCGCTGCCGAACGTTTCGGTCCTGCCGAAAGCCGTGGTCGAGGCCGATCCGGAAGCCTTCGCCGCCGCCCCGATCGGTTCTGGCGCCTTTTCGGTGAAGGAATGGATCCGCGGCGACCGTGTGATTCTCGAGAAGAACCGGAACTACTGGGAGGCCGACAAGGTAAGCCTCGACGGCGTCGAGTGGATCTCGGTGCCCGACGACAACACCCGCATGCTTAACGTCCAGGCCGGCGAGCTGGATGCCGCGATCTTCGTGCCGTTCTCGCGCGTCTCGACGCTGAAGGAGGACGCAAACCTCAAAGTGACGCTCGATCCCTCGACCCGCGAGGACGCGCTCCTCATCAACCACGAGCACGGCAAGCTCGCCGACAAGGCGGTGCGCCAGGCGCTGGACATGGCGATCGACAAGAAGGCGATCGTCGACGCCGTCACCTTCGGCATCGGCGAGGTCGCCAATTCCTACATCCCGAAGGGCGCGCTCTACTACAACGCCGCCAACATCCAGCGCCCCTACGACCCGGAGAAGGCGAAGGAGATGCTGGCCGCTGCCGGCGCCTCGGACCTCTCGCTCGACTACAACGTCAAGGCCGGCGACGAGGTCGACGAGCAGATCGCCGTGCTCCTGCAGCAGCAACTGCAGAAGGCGGGCGTCACCGTGGTGATCAATAAGGTCGATCCGTCGACGCAGTGGGACATGTTCACCGCCGGCGATTTCGACGTCGCGGTCGGCTACTGGACGAACGACGTGCTCGACCCCGACCAGAAGACCACCTTCGTCCTCGGCCACGACACCAACCTCAACTACATGACCCGCTACAAGAATGACGCGGTGAAGGCGATGGTCGCCGAGGCCCGCACCGAGGCGGACGCGGCCAAGCGGGAGGCGATGTACGTGAAGCTGCAGGAGACGGCGAAGGAGGACGTCAACTGGGTCGACCTCTACTACTCCCCCTACATCAACGTGACCCGCACCAACATCGAGGGTTTTTACCAGAACCCGCTCGGCCGCTTCTGGCTGGAGGACGTCGTAAAGAAATAGGCGTCCTGCAGGCCGCCTCCCGATCCCATCAGCACGCCGGCGACGGCGTGCCATACCCCGCAATACGCAGAGGAAGAGTGCCATGAAACGGATCGAGCTCGTCGAGAAGATCTTCGACGTCAAGCGCGAGAAGAACCTGAGCTGGAAGACGATTGCCGAGGAGATCGGCGGCTATTCCCAGCTCTTCATCATGACGGCGCTGCTGGGGCAGATGCGGCTGCCGAAGCCCCAGGCCGCCAAGGCGGCGGCGCTCTTCGGCCTCACCGAAAACGAGGAGAAGATGCTCGGCGAGGTTCCCTATCGCGGCGAGCAGAACCTGGTGCCGCCGACCGACCCGACCCTCTACCGCTTCCACGAGGCGATGATGGTCTTCGGTCCGACGATGAAGGAATACATCCACGAGGAGTTCGGCGACGGCATCATGTCGGCGATCGACTTCGACCTCCAGATGGAGCGCGAGCCGAACGATGCCGGGGACCGCGTCCGCATTACCATGTCCGGCAAATTCCTGCCCTACCGCTACCACCAGCCGCAAGGCAATTTTCCGGCGCTCGGCTATAAGGAAAAGGACTGACCGCTCGGCCCGCTGCCGAAAGGCGGGGCCTGTCCCTTAGCCCCGCCCGTCCGGCGCCGTCTTAGCAAGGGCGTTCGGGCGGGCGGGCAGCGCGCGAGGTCGCCGTGATCCGAGGATCGCCTTCAGGATGACGGCGAGCGTTGCGGCCGAGACGAAGCCGCAGAGCATCAGTTTCGACAGGTTCCCCATGACGCCGTCGATCTGAACGGCATGGACGACGCTGCCGACGACGATGACGGCGGCCAGAAAGAGATGCGCTCCCCGCCAGAAGGCCGGGCCGAGATGCCGCCGGGCGGCCGCGAGGCAGACCGTCAGGACGATACCGACGAGGCCCATCACGCCGTAGACGGCGAACGGGGTGGGGGAGACCAGCAGCAGCGCATCCGTGATGTCCTCCGGGCTGGTGAGATAGAGCCCGAGCACATGCAGGAAGACGAGGAAGGCGACGACTGAGCCGGTGATGCGGTGCCAGCGGCGTTGCCGCGCGGGCCGCAGCAGGGGCAAGAAACCGCCGATCAGCACCGGCTGGAGAAACAGCAGCGCCAGCGCCACGACGCCAGCCATGCCGCCGATGACCCATAGCGCGTCGCGGCTCGCCTGAAGCGGGCTCGCGGCGGCGATCGCCACCGGCACCACGGCGATGGCGAGGACGGCGAACCAGCCGAGACGCCGGCGCCACGGGCGCCGGGCGGGCGAGGGCGTGTGCTCTAGCGGGAGGGGGCGGCCCTCAGCTGCCGGCGGGAGCATCGGCCGGCGCCAGGATGACGTCGACGGCGATGCCGGTGTCGCTGCTGCTGTCGAGAAGCGGCCGCAAGAAGACCTGGCCGTATTGCGGGTCGTCATAGGCCATGTGGATGTGCGCCTGGCCGAAATTCGGCACGATCGGCGAGGTTTCCAGCCGGAAAGACCCGTCCGCCTCGGTCATCACGCTGCCGCGGTTGCTGGCCTCGCCCTCGCCGCCCCGCTCGGTCGATGCCCAGATTTGCACCCGGACATTGCCGAGGCCCTCGCAGCTGCCGGCTTTGCGGACGGTGCCGGAGACGGTGAACCCTTTGCCGAGATCGTCGACGAGCGGGGCATTGGCGACATAGTTGTTCTTGCCGCCGCGCATCGTTTCGGTGGCCGTGCATTCGGCGGTCTGCGCGGCGGCTGGAAGGACCGGCAGGGCCAGGCCGAGCGCCAGCGCCATCATTCCGGCGTGGCGATCGAAGTGGCGGGTTGCAAACGGGGATCGGGACATCGTGCAGGTCTCCTCGGGAAGCGGGACGCATCGAACTCCCTTCGAGGTGGCACAGCGAAGGCGGTTCCGCCACCAGTCTCGCGAACACTTGACTCCCGTGTTTACGAAAAGCGGGCGGCTTCAGGCGGTTGCGGTGACATCCGCGGGGACTTTCGGCTCGGCGTCGAAATAGTCCTCGACGTAGAACTTGCGCCCGACGCGCAGCGCCACGGCGGCGAGTGGCGTCGCAAGCGCGAGGCCAAGGATGCCGAAGAGCGTGCCGAACAGCAGCTGGACCGAGATGGTCAGCGCGGGGGGCAGCGAGACCGCGCTCTCCTGGACGCGCGGGGTGATGAGATAGCTCTCGATGGTCTGGACGAGGATGTAGAGCCCGACGATCCAGAGCGCCGTCGTCACCCCATCCGAGAGCCCGAGCAGCACGGCCGGCACGGCCGCGAGGACCGGCCCGATGTTCGGGATGAAGGTCATCAGCGCGGCGAGGACCGCAAGGATCGGCGCGAGGGGCACGCCGAGCAGCCAGAGCCCGATCCCGGTCAGCACGCCGACGACGGCCATCGAGACGAACTGCGCCTTCAGCCAGCCGCGCAGCGCGATGCCGGCTTCCACCAGCATCGACTTTCCTTTCGGTCGGGCGGAAGGGGCGAGGAGCAGCGTGAAACCGGTCATGTAGGTGCCGGGGCTGGCGGCGCCGTAGAGGCCGATGAAGGCGATGATGACGGCATTGCCGAAAGCCCCGAAAGTCGAGGACAGCGCCGACTTGGCGCCGGTGCTCGACGGCGCGATGCTGCTCGGATCGAGCTTCTGCAGCGTATCGTTGATCCAGGCATGGTCGTCGATGTAGCTGCGCGCCGTTCGCAGCGCCTCCGGAAGCCGGTCGAACAGTTGCTGCACCTGGTCGGCGAGGGCGGCGCCCGCGAGCCCGAGGAACACCAGCGCGAGGACGGTCAGGCCGACGCAGAAGACGGCGAGCCCGGTGCCCCGTGCCATGCCGGTCTTATCGGCGATCCAGTTGCCGCCGCCGCGCAGGAAAACCGCCATCAGGATGCCGGCGAAGACGACGAGCAGTACGTCCGGCGTTAGCCAGAGAAGCAGGACGAAGGCCGCCGTGAGGACGAGGATGGAAACGGTCGAGCGGGGCATGCCGGTCCTTGGCGTCAGTCCCGGGCCGTGCCGAATCCCGCTGGAAAGGCGGTCGATCCGAGAGACGCAGGAGATATCGGGGTACGCGGAGCTGGACGAGAAAAAGGGCGGGAACCGTCATGGTTCCCGCCCTTCCGCTTCAGTCTTGAAAGACTAGAGCTTGCGGTGCGCAGCCTCGCTGAGGCTGTCGGCGCCGCTCTTCACCGAGGACTTGGCGTCGCCCACGGCCTGCTGGGCTTCGCCCTTCACTTCCTGCGCCTTGCCGTCCGCCTGCAGACGCTCGTTGCCGGTAACCTTGCCGGCCGCCTGCTTGAGGTTGCCGACTGCCTCGTTGGCGAGGCCCGAAATCTTGTCGCCCGTGCTACCCATCGATTTTCTCCCGCGGACATCCGTGTCGCTGGGGAGGAAAATGCGCAGCGTACGGTTTGGTTCATTCGGTCGTGGGAGAGGTGCGCACGGGCGCGCAAACGGCCCGCAGAACCGGCCAGCCGCCTACCAGCCGCACCAGACATTGCCCTTGCTCCGCCAGGGTTGCGCCAGGTCCTCGGCGATCAGCACGCTGCCGGCATCGCGCCCGTCGGCAAGCTGGATGGTGACGCGCGCCCGCCGGCTGCGGTCGCGCCGGCCGCTGTCGATGAGGCTGTAGCCAGGTGCCATTAAGGCAATCAGCCGGGCCCGCGCCGCCTCGCCGTCCGCCTTCTCCGCGGCACAGCCGGGATTGGCGATCGAGGGCGTGTCGACGTCGAGCAGCACCCAGGCGAGGCCCTTCTCTATGCCCATGTCGCCCTCCTCGATGCAGGTCGCCTTACGGTCGCTCCGGCTGGCCTCGGTGCAGACAGCCAGCGGCCCGTCTGCTGCGGCCGCGGGGGCGGGAAGGGCGGCGAGGCCGAGGACGAAGGTTGCGGCGAGAAGGGCCGGCACGAGTGCTCCCGGCCGCCCGGCGCGCGCCTCGGACGAGCATTCCGCCCCGCTTGCGTCTGGGGCGGAAGGCTCCCCCGGGGAAAGCGGGCGGCAGCATCTGGGGTCAGGCAGGATCATGATCGACGTTGGACCATGCCGGCCCTGTCAAGATCAACCCTGACGGGCCCTTTGGCCGCCGATGCGGTTGCTCGTCGCAGCGAAGTGATCCCGGCGGCCCAAATCGGCAGCTTCCTTAGTGCCGAGTAGCCCGGCCAGTAAGTGTCCGCCCCGCCGCCCTTACTGCCGGCGGGCCTTGAGGGCGAAGGCGATGGTGACCGTCAGTGCGAGCCACTGGCCGGTCGCGTCGTTCTCGGCGCCGAGGCGGTAGGCCATGCGGTCGAAGCCTGCGGTGCCGGTGACGTGCGCGGTGCCGTCCGGGTTCTCGGTGAAGCTGAAAGGCACCTCGATCGGCTGGCTGGTGCCCTTGATCATCATCGTGCCCTTGCCGAGAAAGCCGCTCGCGGTCTTCTCGAAGGCACCGAGCGCGACGCTCGCCTGCGGTTGCGCCGCGGCGTCGAGGCCGTCGGGGCCGGCAAGGTTGGAGCGCACGAAAGCGTCGTCGATGGTCACCGAGGCGCTGTCGACGACGATCTTCGCCGAGGCGTCTACAAGGTTCTCGGGGTCGAAGACCACGGAAGCATCCCAGTTGCCGATCGTGCCACCGACCGTCTTGCCGGAGAACGTCGCGGTGTAGCCAAGCGTCGAGGTGGACTTGTCGATGGCCCAGCCGATGCTGGGTGCCGCCGGCGCGGCGACCACGGCAGCGTTCGTCGCCCCGGTCGCGGCACTCCCGCCCCCGACGGCGAGGCCGCCGCCGAGGAAGATGGCGCTCGCGGCAATGGCAATGGGAATGGCGAGGAGCGCGGCCGACTGGCGCGGCAGCCGGCCCACCGGCAGCATGCGGGAGAAGGACGGCGCGCGGTCGACGAGGGAATGCTTCAGCGCGCCGGCGACGTGGAGGACGGTCAGGCCGGCGACGGAATAGGCGAGCCAGATATGGACGGTCTCGGCGGTCTCCTCGGTGGCCGCACTCGCCGCCACCGGCAGGTTCGGCCAGGGCAGGAGGTCGGAGAGGAAGAGCAGCGTCGGGATGCCGGTCGGCGAGGCCGAGACCAGCACCCAGCCCGACAGCGGTACCGCCAGCATCAGGACGTAGAACAGGAAATGCACGAGGCCCGCGAGGGCGGCCTCGGTGGGGCGCATGGCCCCATGCGGCGGCGGTGGGTTGAACAGCCGCCAGGCGATGCGCGCGAAGGTCAGCGTCAGCACCAGGAGGCCGACGGTCTTGTGCCACTGGAACAGCGTGAAGCGCAGCGTATCGGGAAAGATGTCGAGCCGGCTCATCGCAAACCCGATGGCGAGCTGGAACAGCATCGCCAGCGCGATCGCCCAGTGCAGCAGCATCGCCCCGGCATTGTAGCCCCGGACGGTCTCACGCCCGGCGGGGTCGAGCGCATCGCGGTTGAACGTCGTTCCCGGCATCGTCTTCTCCTGCGCTGACAGAGAAAGGGCCCGATCCTTGGACCGGGCCCTTCCTTCGGGAAGCGGCTTACTGCGCGCCGAACTCGGTCTCGATCGTCAGCTTGACGTCGTCGCCGATCGGACCGACCAGCGTGGCCACGCCGAAGTCGGAGCGCTTGATGGTGCCGGTGGCGGAGAAGCCAACGACCGGCTTCTTCGTCATCGGGTGCGGGTTCAGCGCGGCGTTCATCTTGACGTCGAGCGTCACCGGCTTGGTCACGCCGTGGAAGGTGAGGTCACCGGTCACCGTGCCGGTGTCGGCGCCGGTGGTCTTGATCTCGGTCGAGACGAACTTGATGTCCTTGAACTTGCCGGCGTCGAGGAACATGTCGCTCTCGATTTCGGCGGCGAAGTCCTTGTCGTCCTTCGGGTAGTTCACGTCGACCGAGGCCGGGTCGATGGTCGCGGTGAGCTTCGACTTGGTCGGGTCGGCCGGGTCGATCTCGAGCGTCGCCTGGATGCCGTCGAAGCGACCGATGTAGTTGGACACGCCGAAATGGCTGACCGACCAGAGCAGGTTGGTGTGGGTGGGGTCGCTGACATAGCTGCCGGCGGGAACGCCGATGGTCTGGGCCGAGGCGGCGGAGACGCCGACGAGCGCGGTCGAGGCGATGATCAGGGATTTCACGAGAGTCATGGTCGCTTACGTTCCTTAGGTTGGAGGTAAACCGACCCTAAGGGATCGTATCGCAGCGCAAAATCCCGGCAGGTGCGACGCACTGTTCAGCGTCAGGCGTCTTCAGGGGCAGCCGCTGCCGGATTTTGCCTTTGTCGAGGAAGGATATTTTCCGTAGGCGCCGCGGGTTCGCGCTGGTCGCACCAAGGTTCTGGCGGTGTTCTTGCGGGAATGCGCCGGGCGATCCGCCCGGCGCATCGAGCCTGTCAGTTCGGCTGGCGGGCGGTCGCCTCGCAGACTTCCACATGCTTCAGCAGCGCGTCCATGCTGAGAATGGCACTGATCGAGCGGACGTCGCGGCCCTTGAGCTGCGGGGCGTTCTGCACGTTCTGCAGGCGCTTCAGGAGATCGGCACGTGTCATGGCATTTCCTTTCCGTTGATGGGGTTTGACGGACGTTTCAATGCGCGGCGGCAAGCCGGACCGGGCTGATCGGCAGTTCGATGTCCACCTCGAGCGTCGAGACGGCATTGCCGCTGTCCATCTTCACCTTCACCTTGTCGCGATCGATTTCGACATGCTTGGCGATGACGGCGAGAATCTCCTCGCGCAGCAGCGCCACCAGATCGGACTGGCCGATCGTCGAACGCTCATGCGCGAGGAGAATTTGCAGGCGCTCGCGGGCCGCCGGGGCGGTGGTGCGCTTGTTGAGGAAGCTGAACAGGCTCATGCCGCCCTCCGTCCGAACAGGCGTCCAAGAAAACCCTTCCGGTCGCCTGGAACGGTCATCGCAATGTCGGCGCCGTTGAGGCGGCGCGCGGCGTCCATGTAGGCCCGCGCCGGGGCGCTGGTGGCATCGCTGATCGTTACCGGCGTGCCGGTGTTCGAGGCGCGCAACACTTCCGGGCTTTCCGGAATGATGCCGAGCAGCGGGATCGACAGGATCTCCAGGACGTCCTCAACCTTCAGCATGTCGCCGCGCTCGGCGCGGGCGACGTCGTAGCGGGTGAGGAGGAGATGCTTCTCCATCCGCTCGCCGCGCTCGGCCTTCAGGGTCTTGGCATCGAGGATGCCGATGATGCGGTCGGAGTCGCGCACCGAGGAGACTTCCGGATTGGTCACGACGACGGCGACGTCGGCATGGCGCATGGCCAGCGTCGCGCCGCGCTCGATACCGGCCGGACTGTCGCAGATCACCCAGTCGAACTTTTCGCGCAGCTCGGCCATCACGCGGTCGACGCCCTCGACGGTGAGGTTGTCCTTGTCGCGGGTCTGCGAGGCCGGAAGGAGATGCAGCGTGTCGATCCGCTTGTCGCGGATCAGCGCCTGGGCAAGCTTGGCATCGCCCTGGACGACGTTGATGAGGTCGTAGACCACGCGCCGCTCGGCGCCCATCACGAGGTCCAGGTTGCGCAGGCCGACGTCGAAGTCGACCACGCACACGCTCTGTCCGCCCTGGGCCAGGGCTGCGCCAAGGGCTGCCGTCGACGTCGTCTTGCCGACACCGCCCTTGCCCGATGTCACCACCATCACTCGTGCCATCTCAGGCCTCCTTCTATTTCAATTCGTCAAATTCAGGCGAGGACGGCGGTCTTCAGCTCGTCGCCGTCCAGCCAGGCCTGAATGGATTGGCCGACAAGGCCAGGTTCGATGTCTTCGGCGGTCTTGTAGAGGCCGTCGATCGCGATGAGTTCGGCCTGCAGCTTGCGGCAGAAGATGCGCGCGCCGGCTTGGCCTGCCGAGCCCGCCAGCGCCCGGCCGCGCAGCGCGCCGTAGACGTGGATAGAGCCGCCGGCGATGACTTCCGCGCCCGAGGCGACGGAGCCGAGAATGGTCACGTCGCCCTCGGGAAAGATGATCGACTGGCCGGAGCGCACGGGCACGTCGACGAGAAGCGACGCCTGTGCGGGCAGGATGGGCGATGGTTGTGGCGCGGTTGCGGCGGACGGTGCCGTGGTCGCCGAGGGAACCGACGCGTCGTCGACGGCCTCGATGTCCTCGGCGGCGCGGCCGCCGCGCATTTCCGGCGGCATGCCGGGCGACAGTTGCGAGGGGATGGCGCCTTCGATGCCCATGATCCGGACGTTGCGCTCGCCGAGCGCCGCGATGAGGCCGGTCAGCGCCTCGCGGTCGATGCCGAGGCCGCCGATGTCCAGCACGATCGGCCTGCCCAGGAAGAAGCCGGTCGAACGCTTCGCGAGGTCGTCGAGGCTCGCCAGCCAGTCTTTCAGCGGAAGCTCCGGCGAAAGGACGAGGGCGAGGAAGGATCTGCCGCGGAGGCGGACCGGTTTGATCATGGTTAACGCTTCGGTCATCTTGGTTAAGGCTTGGTTGCGGTACGATCTAAGCCCGTCATCGTTAACAAGGCGTTAAGTTCTCGACCCTGTGCCGAGCTTACGGTCCGCCCGGCACCAAACCTAAGCATCTGACGATGCTGGGACTTTAATTTGGGCTGGGACGGCGCCGCCTTTTGCTTCCAGCGCTTCGGGCCTTGAATTGCAGGGGGCGGGGGCGACATCCCGCAAGAGGGGCCCTCCGGCCCGGAAGGATCCCGATGTCGGTTCGAAACCTCGATGCCCTGTTTCGTCCCCGCGCCATCGCGCTGCTGGGGGCCAGCACCGTCGAGCGCTCGATCGGCGCGGTGCTCGCCCGTAATCTGATGGAAAGCGGCTTCGACGGCCCGATCCTGCCGGTCGATCCGCAGCGCCGGGTGATTCGCTCGGTGCTGACTTATCCCGGCGTCGCCGACCTGCCGGTGACGCCGGACCTTGCCGTCATCGCCACGCCGCCGGACACGCTGCCGGGCGTCATCGACGATCTCGGCCGGCGCGGATGCCGCGCGGCGATCGTCGTGACCGCCGGTTTCGGCGAGGATGGCGGGGCCGAGGGGATCGCCCTTCGCCAGGCGATGCTCGATGCGGCAAAGCCGCATCTCCTGCGCATCGTCGGGCCGAACGGGCTCGGCGTGATCTCGACGCAGAGCGGCATCAATGCGAGCTACGCCCACCGCGCGCCGGCGCCGGGCAACATCGCCTTCCTCACCCAGTCCGGCCTGATCGCGACCTCGGTGCTCGACTGGGCGGCGGAGCGCGGCATCGGCTTCTCCCATATCGTCTCGCTCGGCGCGATGAGCGACGTCGACTTCGGCGACATGCTCGATGTTCTCGAATCCGACCCGCACACGCGGATCATCCTCCTCTACGTCGAGGCGATCACCGAGGCGCGCAAGTTCATCTCGGCGGCGCGGATCGCCTCGCGCACCAAGCCGGTGGTGGTGGTGAAGGCGGGGCGCACGGCCGAGGGCGCGCTGGCGGCGATGGCGCACAGCGGCGTCGTCGCGGGATCCGATGCCGTCTACGACGCCGCCTTCCGGCGCGCCGGCATGCTGCGGGTCGATACGCTCGGCGAGCTGTTCCAGGCGGTGGCGACGCTCTCCTCGGGCCTGCGCGTGCGCGGCGACCGGCTGGCGGTGCTGACCAATGGCGGTGGCATCGGCGTGATGGCGGCCGATGCCGTCGCCCGCACCGGGGGGCGCCTCGCCGAACTGCCGGCGTCAACGCTCGAGGCGCTCGCAGCTTTGCTGCCGAAAGGCGCCGAGATCGCCCATCCCGTCGACATCCGGGGCGATGCGGACGGCACCCGCTATGCCGCAGCCGCGGCGATGCTGCTGGATTCCGGCGCGGCCGACGCGGTGCTCGTGCTCAACTGCCCGACGGCGCTCGCCGACAGCCTCGCGGCCGCGAAGGCGGTGGCCGAGGTCGCGGGCAAGCGGCGCAAGCCCGTGCTCACCTGCTGGCTCGGCGGCGAGTCGGCCGGCGCTGCGCGGCGCATCTTCGACGGCGCCAAGGTCGCGACCTACACCACCCCCGAGCGGGCCGTACAGGCCTTCGTACAGCTCGACGACTACCGTCGTAACCAGGACCTCCTGATGCAGACGCCGGGCGGTACGGCCGACGCGCTGCGGTTCGACCGTCCGCGGGCGGAGGCGCTGATCGCCGAGGCGCGCGCGGCCGGCCGCAGTGTGCTGCACGGCCCGGCGGCGCTGGCGCTGCTCTCGGCCTACGGGATTCCGACGGTCGAGACCGCCGTCGCCGCCGACGCGGACGCGGCCAGTGCGGCTGCCGAGGCGATCGGCTTTCCGGTGGTGCTGAAGATCCGGTCCGACGACATTCACCTGAAGTCCGACGTCGGCGGGGTTCATCTGTCCATCGGCTCGGCCGCGGTGCTGCGCGAGGCGGCGGCCGACATGCTGGCCGCGGTGCGGGCGAAGGCGCCGGGGGCCGTGGTCGACGGCTTCCTCGTCCAGCCGATGATCCGCCGCGGTGAGACCCGCGAGCTCAGCCTCGGCGTTTCGGAGGACAAGGTGTTCGGGCCGGTGATCCTGTTCGGCGAGGGCGGCACGGCGGCCGACGTCATTGGCGACCGGGTGGTCGGCCTGCCGCCGCTGAACGACGTCCTCGCCGGCGAGATGATCGCCCGGACCCGCGTCTCGAAGCTGTTCGAAGGCCACCGGGGCGGGACCCCGGTCGACCGCGCGGCGGTGGCGCTGGCGCTGGTGCAGCTGTCGCACCTCGCCTCGGACCTTGCCGATGTGATGTCGCTCGAGATCAACCCGCTGATCGCCGGCGCCAGGGGCGTGCTGGCGCTCGACGCCCGGATCGTCCTCAGGCCAGCGGGCACACGGCGGCCGCCGCCGGCGATCCGTCCCTATCCGCGCGAGCTTGCCCATCTCGCCCGCACGAAACGGGGCATGGCCTATGCCGTCCGGCCGATCCGGCCGGAGGACGAGGCGGCGATCGTGCGGATGCTGCAGGCGTCTTCGCAGGACGACGTCCGGCTGCGCTTCTTCGCCCCGCGCAGCGATTTCAGCCATGCCTTCGCCGCCCGGCTGACCCAAGTCGACTACGACCGCGAAATGGCCTTCGTGGCGCTGGCAGAAGGATCGGACGAGATCAGCGGCGTCGTCCGGCTGATCGCCGATCCCGATGGCGAGGCCGGCGAGTTCGCGGTGATGGTCCGCTCCGACCTGAAGGGCGTCGGCCTCGGCTCGCTGCTGATGTCCGAGATCCTCGCCTATGCCGGGAAACGCGGGATCGTCAGGGTGCACGGCGAGGTGCTGCGCGAGAACACGCAGATGCTGAAGATGGTGAAGCGGATCGGCTTCGGCTCGAAGACCAAGCCGGACGACGCTTCCGTGGTGCTGGTGGAGATCGCGGTGCCGGCCTGAGGTCGCCAGAATGATTCACGTGAAACACAAAACGCAGAAGGCCGCCGGATCGCCCGGCGGCCTCCTGGTGAATAGGGTATTTCGAAGCACCGTGTTTTCGCCCGAGCTATAGAAGGCAGATCCCGCTGCAGCGGGATCTGCCTTCAGCGAGGGGGTGAAATCACCCCCTCGACTGGCTGCTTTAGTTGGCGGGAGCCTGGGTCGCAGGGGCTGCCGGAGCCGGGGTTGCAGGCTCAGGCGTTGCCGTGGCCGGCGGGGTCGCGGCTTCCGGCGCGGGGGCGACAGGGGTTGCCGCCGGGGTCTCGACCGTGGTGCTTGCGCCCGTGGTTGGCGTCTGTGCCGGACGGCCGGCGAAGAAGGCGAAGTAGAGGACCGCCAGCACCACGAGGCCGCCGAGAATGAACCAGACGGCGCTGAGGCTGCTCTGGCGGGGTGGGGGTGTATGGCTCATGTCGTCTCTCCCAGGGCTCGCTAAAACTGTCGGCCCGTTAGAGACTGCAACCTGCCCGGCTTGGGAAGGTTCCGCCGCTACCCGGAGGCGTGGGCCTGACGACCAAGCTGCATAGCCTTAAGAAGCCCTGTGGGAGCGTCGCTTACGTGCGGCGGCCTAGTGGCGACAATCCCAAGCCCAAGCCGTCCACGGCAGTCTGGCCGGTAACCGTCCAGCGGCTATCCGCCGAACAGGTCGCGGAACAGCGAGCGGTCGGAGGCGCGGCCGCCGCCGCCATTGTCGACCGGGCCCTCGAGGATGGCGCCGGGCTCCGGCCGGTCGCGGCGGACGATGCGCGAGGGACCCCGGGCGGGGGCGATCTCGTCGGGCGCCCGCATGGCGCCGCCGCCGTCGTAATAGCCGTCCTCCGGCGGCAGCTCGCCGCTGCCGTAGATGTCCTGTTCCGGCGGCAGCGGGTCGACGCCGTAGATGTCGTCGTCCGGCAGCGCCTCGCGGCGGCGCGGCACCGGCTCGCGGGCGACGGTGCGCGGCGCGATCTCGGTCGGCTGCGTCGTCATCGGCGGCAACTCGGCCGATGGCGCCTCGGCCTCCGGCTCTCCGCGCGGCGGCGGCATGCCGGCATTCGGGTCGGTGCCGGCCGGCGGCAGCTCGCTGTCGTAGAATCCGCCCGTCGGCTCGTCCGGATTGGTCGAGGCGGTGAGCGGCGCCTCATGCTCGCCGCCGATCTGGTAGTCGCCCGGCAGCGGCATGGCCGGCAGGCCCTGGTGGGCGGCGACCATGAAGGCATGCCAAGCCTCGGCCGGCAGCCCGCCGCCGGTGACCTTTTTCATCAGCGCGCCATTGTCGTTGCCGATCCAGACGCCGGTGGTGAGGTTGGCGGTGTAGCCCATGAACCAGGCGTCCTTGAAGTCCTGCGTCGTGCCGCTCTTGCCGGCCGCCTGCCAGCCGGGGATCGCGGCCTTGCGGCCGGTGCCGGAGGTCACGACGCCTTCGAGCATGGCGTTCATCATCGCCACGATGTCGTTGGTGACGATGATCGGCGGCACCGAGGCCTCACGCTCGTAGAGCACCTTGCCTGCCGAATCGGTGACGCGGTTGACGAGATGCGGCGTCGCCTCGTAGCCGCCATTGGCGAAGGGCGCGTAGGCGCCGGTCAACTCGACCAGCGAGACCTCGGACGTGCCGAGCGCGATCGAGGCATTGTCGACGAGCGGCGTCTTCACGCCCATGCGGGCGGCGGTCTCGATCACCGCCTTGGCCCCGACATTATTCGTCAGCTGCGCGGCGATGGTGTTCAGCGAATGCGCCAGCGCATAGGCGACCGTCACTGGTCCGCGGAATTTCCGGTCGTAGTTGGACGGCGTCCAGTTGCCGATCTTGGTCGGGGCGTCGTCGACCATGGATTCCGGCCGCCAGCCGTATTCCAGCGCAGTCTGGTACACGAAGGGCTTGAAGGCCGAGCCCGGCTGGCGCTTGGCGTCGACCGCGCGGTTGAACTGGCTGTCGGCATAGTCGCGCCCGCCGACCAGCGCGCGGATCGCGCCGGTGCCGTCGACGGCGACGAGCGCACCCTGGCTGGCATTCGCCTTCGCCCCGTCGAGCGTTTCGCGGATCGCCTTCTCGGCGTCCTTCTCGAGCCCGAGGTCGATGGTCGTCTCGACGACGACGTCGCCTTTCACGTCGCCGACCAGCGTCTTCAGGTCGCGCATCACGATGTCGGCGGCGTAGTTCTCCGCGCCGTTCCAGTAGCTCTTCGAGCCCGTCGACTTTTCCTCGAGCGCCGCGTCGAGCTGCGCCCTGTCGATCATCTTCTCGTCGAGCATGGCCTGCAGCACGACGGCCGCGCGCGCCTTGGCGGCGGCGGGATCCTTGACCGGCGAGAGGCGCGAGGGCGCCTTGAGGAGCCCGGCCAGCAGCGCCGCCTCGCCGAGGTCGACGTCCTTGGCCGACTTGTTGAAGTAGCGCCGGGCCGCCGCCTCGACGCCGGTGG
This sequence comes from Mesocryomonas lacus, assembly GCF_055730135.2. Classification (NCBI taxonomy): domain Bacteria; kingdom Pseudomonadati; phylum Pseudomonadota; class Alphaproteobacteria; order Hyphomicrobiales; family Aurantimonadaceae; genus Mesocryomonas; species Mesocryomonas lacus. The sequence goes on from NZ_JBUZWE020000007.1 coordinate 74,764, forward strand.
CGCCCGAGCCAAAATAGACCCGGTTGAGGTACATCTCGATGATCTGGTCCTTGGTGAACTTCTGTTCCAGCCAGATCGAAAGGATCGCCTCCTGCACCTTGCGCTGCAGGGTCTGCTCGGGATTGAGGAAGATGTTCTTGGCCAGCTGCTGGGTCAGCGTTGAGCCACCTTGCACGGTCGCGCCTGCCGCCATGTTCTCGGCAAAGGCCCTGACGATGCCGACGGGGTCGACGCCCCAGTGCGAATAGAAGCGCCGGTCCTCGATCGCCATCACCGCCTGCGGGATAAAGCTGCTCATCTCGTCAAGCGAGACAGCCTCGCCGCCGGTCAGGCCGCGGTTGGCGAGGAGATCGCCGGAGACCGAGACGATCTTGACGTTTGGCGGCCGGTCCGGGATCGCCCAGGCCTCCTGCGGCAGCTTGATGGCGAAATAGGCGATAACAGCGAGAACCGCGAGCGCGCCCCAGAGCCCGGTGAAGAAGGCGAGCCGGAACACATGGCCGAAAAAGCTGCGCCGACGCCGCGGCGTCCGGCCGCCCCGACCATCCCCGCTTCCGCCGCCGTCCCCATTATTGCCGCCGCCGCCGCCGAAGAAACGCCGGCGCCGCGCATGGCCGTCATCCTCGAGGGCCGGCTCGGCCTTCGCCTGTCGGCGGGGGGCCTTGCGGGACGGCTCGCTGTCGCTGCGGACGGCACGATCGTCGGCCGACAGCCGGAAATCATCTTCCTTCCGGTCCGCGCCGAAGCTCGGTTCGATGCGTTCGCCTTTGCGCCGTGGGGCCATGAATACCTTTGCCTTGCCGCTCCGCGGGAACGCGCTGCTGTCGGGGGTCGCCACGGCGACCGACCGGCGGGATACCAAACCGCTGGGATGGCCGCGGGGCGTTGCCGCGATCGGGGTCGATTGGACACTAAATGCGGCTATTTAACGGGGCCTTAAGCAAGGCCGCAGCGTCGGATCGTCCGGCTTTAGCGCATTTGGCGCCCGTCGCCAAAGGCTTTACGGGACCGTTTGCAGCTTTTGGGCACCCCGCTGCGATGACGGCCGCTGCCGACAGGCAAAAGGGGCCGGCACGCCTGTGCCAGCCCCTTCTTATGGAGATGTCGAAGGTCGTTTCAGCGGCCGGCGAAGGCGATGAGGTCGGCGGTCAGGCGATCCTTCTCGGTGAAGTAGAGGCCATGCGGCGCGCCTTCATAGACCTTGAGTTCGGCCGAGGGGACAAGTGCCGGAACGCGCTCTGCCGAGGCGGCGAAGGGGACGGTCTGGTCGGCATCCCCGTGAATGACGAGCGTCGGCACCTTGAAATGCGCCATGTCGGCCCGGAAGTCGGTCCGCGCAAAGGCGTTGACGCAGTCGAGTGTCGCCTTCGGCGAGGCCATGAGGGCGAGCGACACGAACTGGTCGAGGATCTCGGCCGAAATCTGGAAGTTCAGCATGCCCGCGTTGAGGAAGCTTTTGGCAAAGCCCGCAAGGAAATGCGGCCGGTCGGCGCGCAGGCCGTCGAGGATTTGCTCGAAGACGCTGGCATCGACGCCCTCCGGATTGTCGGAGGTCTTCAGGAGGTAGGGCGTCACGGCCGAGACCAGCACCGTCTTGGCGACGCGCTTGCCACCATGCCGCGACATGTAGCGGGCAACCTCGCCGCCGCCCATCGAGAAGCCGACGAGCACGGCATTGTCGAGGCCGAGCTGGTCGAGCACCGCGGCAAGATCGTCCGACAGCGTGTCGTAGTCGTAGCCGTCATAGGGCTGCGATGACTTGCCGAAACCGCGACGGTCATAGGCGACGACCCGGAAGCCGGCCTCGACGAGCGGTGCTGCCTGATACTCCCACATTGCCGAGGTCACTGGCCAGCCGTGGATTAGGACGATCGGCGTGCCGGTCCCCCAGTCGGTGTAGTAGAGCTCGGTCTGGTCGGCGGTCTTGATGAAAGGCATGCGGGACTCCTTGCAGAGGGCAGGCGCCGGGCAAAGGGCAGGCGCTGGGCTGGAGTGTCCCCAATCGCTGGATGCTGGGAGTGTTCCCTCCTCGCAGCCATGTGAGCGGGCAAGGCACAAGGGCGAAACGCAAAATGGCCGGTCCTTGCGGACCGGCCATGGCGTCATGTCGGGATCGTTTGAAAACGCGGTTCTCGGAGGCCGAGATCTTCAAGTTTTCTCAGCTCGAAAACCTAGGGTTTTCTCAGAAGACGTCGAGCGTGAAGCGCTTCGAAATGCCGAGACCGAAAGTGTACTGGTCGCTGTCGCCAACGCGGACAACCGGCGAATCCTTGGCGTCGCCGATCATGCTGGTCCAGGACGCGTCGGCGTTGAGGAACCAGTCGGGGCGGAACTCGTAGCGGGCCGCGGCGGCGATGCCGGCCGACTTGAAGCCGCCATCGGGATCGTAGGCGCCGAGACGGCCGCCCGAGTTGAAGGACTCGGTGTTCGAGACGCCGAAATAGGTGTCCATGTAGTCTTCCGAGGCGAAGGAGACGACCGGGCCGGCCTTCAGCTCGAGTTCCGGCGTCGGCCGGGCGATGAGGTTCGCGCCGACTTCGCCCATGAAGCCTTCCGCGCCGCCGAAGGCGTAGCGCACGGCACCGTAGATCTCGGCATACTGCCACTCGTAGCCGAGCTTGATGCCGGCGGCGTAGGTGGCGTCGACGTCGCGCAGGCCGCGCAGCTCGTCATAGTCGCGCGCCTCGCGCTCGCCGATGTAGTCGAAGGACGGCGCGATCGACAGACCGCCGCCCTGCGGCGAGGTGCTGCCGATCTCCAGAACGCCGGGGATGTTGAGGTAGCCGAGGTTGATGATCGGGAAGGGCGAGACCTCGTAGTCCTTCGAGCCTTCATATTCCGGCTGGATCCGGCCGCCGACGCCGAGCTCGATGATGAGGTCGGTGCTGGTGGTGACCAGCGGGGCTTCGGCCGGCGCATCGTAGGTCGTCATGTCGGCGGCAAGGGCAGGGGCCGCGGCAACGAGGGCGAGAAGCGAGGCGGCGAGAAGGGTACGGGACATCTGCGAACTCCGGGAGGCGGCTCGGTGGTTGAGCCGGTGCATGGATGAAGCTCTCGTCTGAAACCGCCGGGCCGGCAATCACCAAAGCAACACACCGGCGCCGGGACCGTCCCGGGGCCGGTGTTTGGCCAGACAACGTTGCAGGAAGGCCACGATTCGCAACACATTGCCGCGTTTTCGTCACATTTGAGTTCCGCTGCGGAAGGCGCCGGGAGGCGGCTTCAAGCCTTGGTTGCGCCGAGTGCCGCGAGCACCCGCGCCCAAGAGCGCTGGCCCTTGTGGAATGAGGTCAGCTCGTACTTCTCGTTCGGCGAATGGATGCGGTCGTCCCCGAGCGCGAAGCCGATCAGCAGCGAATCCATGCCGAGGCGCCGCTTGAACTCGCCGACGACCGGGATCGAGCCGCCCATGCCGATCATCACCGCCGGCTTCGGCCATTCGTTGGACAGCGCCTGGCGCGCCGTGGTCAGCACGGCCGAATCGAAGGGCAGCTGGATCGCCGGCGAGGCGCCGTGCTCGTGGAAGGTGACCGAGCAGTCGGCGGGCAGGCGCTCGGTGACGAAGGCGCGGAAGGCGTCGCGGATCGCCGCCGGGTCCTGTTCGAAGACGAGGCGGAACGAGATCTTGGCCGAGGCTTCCGAGGCGATCACGGTCTTGAAGCCCTTGCCGGCATAGCCGCCGGTGATGCCATTGACCTCGGCGGTCGGCCGCGACCAGGTCTGCTCGAGCACCGAGCGGCCCTTCTCGCCGGCGGGCACCGACAGGTCGACCGAGCCGAGGAAGGCGGCCTCATCGAAGCCGAGCGCATCCCAGACCGCCTTGACGCTGTCCGGCAGTTCCTGGACGCCGTCGTAGAAGCCGGGGAGCGTCACCCGGCCCTCGTCGTCGTGCAGGTCGGCGATGATCTCGGCAAGGATGCGGATCGGGTTGGCGGCGGCCCCGCCGAAATAGCCGGAATGCAGGTCCTTGTCGGCGGCGCGGATCACCACCTCCTCGCCCACGAGGCCGCGCAGGCCCGTCGAGATCGCCGGCGTGTCCTTGTCCCACATGTTGGTGTCGCAGATCAGCGCGATGTCGGCGGTGAGCTCGGCCTTGTTGGCATCCATGAACGGCAGCAGCGAGGGCGAGCCGGACTCCTCCTCGCCCTCGAGGAAGATCGTCACCCGGCAGGGCAGCGCGCCGGTCTCGGCCTTGAAGGCGCGGCAGGCCTCGATGAAGGTCATCAGCTGGCCCTTGTCGTCCGACGAGCCGCGGCCGGTGATGCGCCTGGCGCCGTCCGGCATGGTCACGAGCTGCGGGTCGAAGGGGTCGGTGTCCCAAAGCGCCACCGGATCGACCGGCTGCACATCGTAATGGCCGTAGAACAGGACGTGCGGCGTGCCCGCGGGGCCGTCGTGGTGGGCGACCACCATCGGATGGCCGGCGGTATCACGCACCTCCGCCTGGAAGCCGATGGCGGACAGGTCGCCGGCCAGCCATTCCGCCGCACGGCGGCAGTCGCCGGCAAAAGCCGGGTCGGTCGAGATCGAGGGAATGCGCAGGAGATCGCGGAGGCGCTCGACCGAGCGGTCGAGGTTGAGGTCGAGGCAGGCGAGGATGCTGTCGAGGCTGGGCATGTCGGCTCCTTGCGAAGGAATGGCGGCTTGCCGCCTTGCCGGGTCTAGATCAAAGTTTCGGCGGGAGGACAAGGTTCGCGCGGGCCAGGGGAGAGGGGCGGGCGGTGGGAGAGGATAAGGGCGCGAGGATAACGGGCGTTATCTTGTGATGACGGGACGTTTCCGCCTTCCAGCTGTTCGCTTGCCGCACCCTGTCCGCTCGTCATCCCGGACTTGATCCGGGATCCATGCCCGAGCCATTTCAGGACTGGGGCCGGCGGCTAAAAATTTAGCAATTCTGTAGTGATTCTGACGTCTTCGGCGCTGAGGAATGGATCCCGATCAAGTCCGGGATGACGAAGAACAAGGAAAAGGGAAAAAGAAAAAAAAGCCCCCTCACAGCACAAAGCCGCCGCGGCACGAGGGGGACTGCCGCGACGGCTTCGTTGCAACAGCCGGCGGTCCACGAGGGGGGATCGGACCTGCCGGCTCTATTCGGCTCGAAAGCGGGGGACGACGCTCTGGCCGAAGACGGCGCTTGGCGCGCCGTTGCTGAAGATGTGCGCCTTGGCGGTGTCGTGATCAAGAAGTGTAGCGGCTAAATCCGTCACTTGCGTGTGAAAAAACCTAAACATTCGGAAAGGATCGCCAAGTCTCTCCCAAGAATTCGCAACAAAACCGAGCGATGCCGTGGGCTTGGCGGTTGGCGGCTCGCCGCCGTCCGCCCGCTGCCGCAACGGGAGGCAAAGCGCGGCGGCGACGGGGCGGCTCGGATGGACTCTTTTCGCCCGCCGCGATAGGCAACGCGCATGAAAAAAGGCGATCATCTCTTCCTGGTCGATGGGTCGGCCTACATCTTCCGCGCCTACCACGCGCTGCCGCCGCTGACGCGCAAATCCGACGGCACGCCGGTCGGGGCCGTCGCCGGGTTCTGCAACATGCTGTGGAAGCTGGTGGAGGAATCGCGCGACACCTCGGTCGGCGTCGTGCCGACGCATTTCGCCGTCATCTTCGACCATTCCTCGACGACCTTCCGCAACGAGCTCTACGACCAGTACAAGGCGAACCGTTCGGCCCCGCCGGAGGATCTGGTGCCGCAGTTCGGGCTGATCCGCGAGGCGGTGCGCGCCTTCGACCTGCCTTGCATCGAGAAGCAAGGGTTCGAGGCCGACGACCTCATCGCGACCTATACGCGGCTTGCCGTCGAGGCCGGCGGCGACGTCACCATCGTCTCCTCCGACAAGGATCTGATGCAGCTCGTCGGTCCCTCCGTCATCCTCTACGACCAGATGAAGGACAAGCGCCTCGGCCCGGAGGAGGTGAAGGAGAAGTTCGGCGTCTACCCCGAGAAGATGATCGACCTGCAGGCGCTGGTCGGCGACAGCTCCGACAACGTGCCGGGCGTGCCGGGCATCGGCCCGAAGACCGCCGCCGACCTCCTCGACACCTTCGGCGACCTCGAGACGCTGCTGTCGCGCGCCGGCGAGATCAAGCAGGCCAAGCGCCGCGACAACCTGATCGAATTTGCCGACCAGGCGCGGCTGTCGAAGAAGCTGGTGACGCTCGACCAGAACATGGATCTCGACGTGCCGCTGGACGACCTTTTCATCCACGAGCCCGATGGCGAGAAGCTGATCGCCTATCTGAAGGCGATGGAGTTCAACACGCTGACGCGGCGCGTCGCCGCCGTGCTCGGCGAGGACGCCAGCGCCATTCCGTCCGCGTCGATCGCCGTCAACGGCCCGGCGCGTGGGCCTGACCTCGACCCGCAAGGCGGCGCGGGCCGCACCGCGGGCTTCGTTCCGGCGGAAGGGGCGGGCCTGCTGCCGATGGCGCCGGCGCATCTCGTCGCCGCGCGGCGCGACGCCGCGGCGGCGGAGAGCTTCGACCGCAGCGCCTACGTGACCATCCGCGACGCCGAGACGCTCAACGCCTGGATGGAAAAGGCCCGCGAGACCGGGATCCTCGCCTTCGATGTCGAGAGCACTTCGCTCAACGCGATGACGGCCGAGCTCGTCGGCGTCTCCTTCGCGGTGCGGCCGGGCGAGGCGGCCTATCTGCCGCTGGCGCACGTTTCGGCCGAGGCCGGCGACCTCCTCGCCAGCGACGAGAGCCGCTCGGGCGTCGGCGCGCAGGTGTCGCTCGGCGCGGCGCTGGAAATTTTGAAGGCCGTGCTGGAAGATGCCTCGATCCTGAAGATCGGGCAGAACTTCAAGTACGACTACCTCGTGATGCTGCGCTACGGCATCGCGATCGCCGGCTTCGACGACACCATGCTGATCTCCTACGCGCTCGACGCCTCGTCCTCGCTCGAGGGGCACGGCATGGACGAGCTGTCGGAGCGCTTCCTCGGCCACAAGCCGATCAGCTACAAGGAGCTCTGCGGCTCCGGAAAGTCGCTGAAGCCGCTCGCCAGCATCGACATCGCCCGCGTCACCGAATACGCGGCCGAGGATGCCGACGTGACGCTGCGCCTCTGGCGCGTGCTGAAACCGCGCCTCGTCGCGGAAGGGCTGATCTCGGTCTACGAGCGGCTGGAGCGGCCGCTGGTCGCCGTGCTCGCGCGCATGGAGCAGCGCGGCATCCGCACCGACCGGCAGATCCTGTCTCGCCTCTCCGGGCGCTTCGCCCAGAAGGCGGCGGCGCTGGAATCCGAGATCGCCGAGATGGCGGGCGAAGCTTTCAATCCGGGCTCGCCAAAGCAGCTCGGCGATATTCTGTTCGGCAAGCTGGGCCTCCCCGGCGGCAAGAAGACCAAGACCGGGCAATGGTCGACCGACGCCAAGGTTCTGGAAGACCTTGCCGCCGAGGGCCACGTCCTGCCGCGGCACATCGTCGACTGGCGCCAGCTGACCAAGCTGAAGGGCACCTACACCGACGCTTTGCCGGCTTACATGGACCGCGAGGACCGGATCCACACCTCGTTCTCGATGGCCTCGACGACGACCGGCCGCCTTTCCTCGGCCGAGCCCAACATCCAGAACATCCCGGTGCGCACCGAAGAAGGCCGTGCGATCCGCACCGCCTTCGTCGCCGCCGAGGGACACAAGCTGCTGTCGGCCGACTACAGCCAGATCGAGCTGCGGATCCTCGCCCACATGGCCGAGATCCCGCAGCTGACGCTGGCCTTCCAGGAAGGCATCGACATCCACGCGATGACCGCGTCGGAAATGTTCGGCGTGCCGGTCGAGGGCATGCCGTCGGACGTCCGGCGCCGGGCGAAGGCGATCAATTTCGGCATCATCTACGGCATCTCGGCCTTTGGCCTCGCCAACCAGCTGTCGATCCCGCGGGAGGAGGCGAGCCTCTACATCCGCCGCTATTTCGAGCGCTTTCCCGGCATCCGCGACTACATGGATTCCACCAAGGATTTCGCCAAGCGCCATGGCTATGTCGAGACGCTGTTCGGCCGGCGGGCGCACTATCCCGACATCCGCCACGCCAACCCGTCGGTGCGCGCCTTCAACGAGCGCGCCTCGATCAACGCCCCGATCCAGGGCACCGCCGCCGACATCATCCGCCGCGCGATGATCCGCATGGAAGACGCGCTCGCCGAGGCCAAGCTCTCGGCCCGGATGCTCCTGCAGGTGCATGACGAACTGGTGTTCGAGGTGCCCGACGACGAGATCGAGGCCACCATCCCGGTGGTCAAGGCGGTGATGGAGAACGCCGCGGTGCCGCGCGTCGCCCTGTCGGTGCCGCTGGTGGTCGACGCCCGCGCCGCCTTGAACTGGGACGAAGCGCACTGAGGCAGGGTGGGCGACTAGCCGATCTCCCCACCTGAGGGGGAGATGCCCGGCAGGGCAGAGGGGGGTGGTGCGCCGCTGCGCTCGCCTCGAGTGACGCCGATCCGTCCGACCGATCGCTCAGTGTTGCCAGACGCTGCGGCAGCGTGCCCCCCTCTGTCGCCTTCGGCGACATCTCCCCCTCGGGTGGGGAGATCATCACGTCGCCGCCGCGCTTCTCCTTCGCTGCCGAAGCAGCTGGGCTGCCGCGATTGATCGGGCGAGAGGGATGCGCTAGTCCCGGCTTCCGAAGAGGCCGGATTTTTCCGGCGTCATGCGGAGACGTCGATGTCGAACCCTTCCGACCTGCGCGAGCGCCTGATCGTCGGGCTCGACGTCTCCACGCGGGCCGAGGCCGAGGCGATCGTCGAGCGGCTGGGCGACAGCGTGTCCTTCTACAAGATCGGCTACCAGCTGGCCTTTGCCGGCGGCCTGCCGCTGGTGGAGGAGCTTAGCCAAGCCGGCAAGCGGGTTTTCCTCGACTGCAAGCTCCTCGACATCGCCAACACCGTCGAAAAGGGCATCGAGAGCATCGTGCGGATGGGCGCGGCGATGACGACGATCCACGCCTATCCCCATGCCATGACGGCGGCGGCGAAGGCGGCCGAGGGCTCCGGGCTCCTGGTGCTCGCGGTCACCGTCCTCACCTCGCTCGACGAGGCAGACCTTGCCGCCTCCGGCTATGCCGGGACGGTCAAGGATCTCGTCGCCCACCGGGCGGCGCAGGCCCGCGATGCCGGGATAAGCGGGCTCGTCGCCTCGGCGCAGGAGGCGCAAGCCTTGCGAGAGATCATCGGGCCGGACATGGCGCTGGTCACCCCCGGCATCCGCCCAGCGGGAGCCGCGTCCGGCGACCAGAAGCGCATCGCGACGCCCGCCGACGCCATCCGCGACGGCGCCTCGCACCTCGTCGTCGCCCGGCCGATCATCGCGGCGGCCGATCCGCGCGCCGCCGCCCTTGCCATCCTCGCGGAAATGGCTGCCGCCTGACGCGAAACCCCCTATCACACCTTTTCCGAGCCGATGAAGGAATGAGCATGCCGAAAGCCTACTGGATCGCCCGCGTCGATGTCCGCGACCCCGAGCGCTACAAGGACTACCTCGCCGCCGCCGCCCCCGCCTTCGCCGAGTTCGGTGCGAAGGCCGTGGTCCGCGGCGGGGCGGTGACCCCTCTGGAGGGCCAGGCGCGGGCCCGCAACGTCGTCTGGGAGTTCGAGAGCGCCGAAAAGGCGAAGGCCTGCTACGACAGCCCGGCCTACCAGGTGGCCGTGAAGATCCGGCAGGAATGCGCCGAGTCCGAGCTGCTGATCGTCGAGGGCGTCGCCTGATCCAGCCGCAGAAGCGCCGGGCGCCCTGAGAAGAGGGCGCCGGGCGCCCGGAGGCGAGGGCGCCGGCGCGCGGCGGCAAGGGGAGGCGCATGGCCAAACGCGAGCGTGACTGGTTCCGCAAGATGGCGCCGAAGGGTTTCCGCATCCGCATGATGGAGCCGGGCGAGGCACCGGCGCTGCAGGCGATCCGTGCGCAAGCGGCGGGCGTTGCCGCCGCCGTGGAAGCGCCCGTCCAGCCGATCGGCGATTTCGTCGCCTGGCTCCTGCAGCACGAGATCTTCGTCGCCGAGACCAAGGCCGGCGTGCCCACCGGCTTTGCGGCCGCGGGCGATCTCGGCGAGCTCTACTGGCTTGCCGGGCTCTACGTCGCGCCGGAACAAGCGGGGCAAGGCGTCGGGCGGGCGCTTCTTGGCGCCGTCGTCACGCGCGCCGGTTGGTTCTTCCACCGTGCCCTCGGCCTCACCACCGCGCAGGCGACCGCCCCCTTCTTTGAGGCTTCCGGCTTCACCGCAATCTCGCGGCAAGACTTGCCCGCTATTCTGGAGGAACGCTGGCAGGCCGAATGCCCGCCGGGCGTCTCGCCGGACGAAAGGCTTGTCATGGTCAAATGGCTGTGACGTCGTCCCCCGCCGTTTGAACGGTCGACGCTCCGGGCGTACTTTGTGCACTGCAATAGAAGATGGTAGCGTGCTGAAAAAATAACGGGAGGCTTCGATGCTGTATCAGTTCTACGAGTGGAACCATGCTGCCGTGGCGCCGATGCGCGCCTTCGCCGAAGCCGCGCGGATGTTCTACCAGAACCCGATGAACCCGATGTCCCAGACCGAGGCCGGCCGGTCCTTCGCCGCGATGGCCGAGGTGTTCGAGCGCTCGACGCGGGTCTATGGCAAGCCGGAATTCGGCCTCTACGAGACCGTGGTCAACGGCCTGCGCATTCCCGTCGTCGACAAGCCGGTCTGGCAAAAGCCTTTCGGCCGGCTGCTGCACTTCGAGCGCGCGCTGCCCGCCCGCCACAAGGCCGACCCGCGCTTCCTCATCGTCGCGCCGATGTCCGGCCACTACGCGACGCTGCTGCGCGGCACGGTCGAGGCACTGCTGCCTTATGCCGACGTCTACATCGCCGACTGGGAGGATGCGCGCACCGTGCCGGTCGCGGCCGGCAAGTTCGATCTCGACGACTACGTCGACTACGTCATCGAGATGCTGCAGTTCCTCGGGCCCGACACCCATGTCATGGCGGTCTGCCAGCCGGCGGTGCCGGTGCTGATGGCGGTGGCCGCGATGGAGGCCAATGACGACCCTTGCGTCCCCGCCACGATGACGCTGATGGGCGGGCCGATCGACACCCGCATCAACCCGACCGCGGTCAACACGCTGGCGATGGACAAGGGCATCGGCTGGTTCCGCGACAATGTCGTCATGAAGGTGCCGTTCCCGCATGCCGGCTTCATGCGCGACGTTTATCCGGGCTTCCTGCAGCTTTCGGGCTTCATGTCGATGAACCTCGACCGGCACGTGACGGCGCACCGCGAATTCTTCGGCCACCTCGTCCAGAACGACGGCGACAGCGCCGAGAAGCACCGCGAGTTCTACGACGAGTACATGGCGGTGATGGACCTCACCGCCGAGTTCTACCTGCAGACCGTCGAAAGCGTGTTTATCACCCACGCGCTGCCGAGGGGCGAGATGCGCCATCACGGGGAGCGCATCGACCTGACGAAAATCCGCCGCACGGCGCTCCTCACCGTCGAGGGCGAGAACGACGACATTTCGGGCGTCGGCCAGACCCGTGCCGCGCAGGATCTCTGCTCGTCGATCCCGCCGGAGAAGCGGGTGCACTATCTCCAGCCGAAGGTCGGCCATTACGGCGTGTTCAACGGCTCGCGCTACCGCGCCGAGATCGCGCCGCGCATCATCGACTTCGCGCTGACGCACGGCACCACCCATGCCTCCGCCAAGCTGCCCCGCAAGGCGGCGGGCGCCGCAGCGCCTGCGGCCGTCACCGAGCCGGCGGCGGCGCCGGAAGCAGCGTCGGTCCCACCGGTCCGGACTGCCGCCGCGGCACCCTCGCCGTCTCCAGCAGCCCCCGTCGGCACGGTCCCGCCGAAGCCTGCCGCGAAGGCGCCAAGCCCGGGCAAGCCGCCGATGGCTGGCAAGCCTCTGGCCGTCGAGCCCGCGGCGGACAAGTCTGAGCCCACGAGACCCGATGCCCCGGCGATCGCACGCGGGAAGCGGCCTGGGGCCGTGGCCGGGAAGGGCGCTCCGGCGCCGCGCGCGACAAAGCCCGCCGCCCCGCCGGAGACGCCAACCAAGGCTTGACGGAAAAGCCGCGGTTCATCGCTTTCCACCGCTTGGCAGCATGCTGCCCCGTCAACCTCCAAAAAAGCTTTCCCTGCCGCGCCGGATGCGTCGTGCCGCGTTACCAAGCCGGCTGGGCTGCCAGCGCGCTCCACACAGGGCCAGCTTCTGGCCGTTGTCGGGCTCTATCGGCAAGTAACAGATGGTCCTGTCGGTCCCGATAGCGATCAATACCGCAGTGCCGTTCCTGCAAGGACAGTCTTGACGCAAGAAGCGGGAAGGCGTCACCTGACAATAGCGTTGGTTATTGCTCAGGGAGGCATAGCAATGGAAAGGGATACTTTAAAACGGGCGAGTGCGGAGTTCTTCGGCACGTTCTGGCTGACCTTCGGCGGCTGCGGGGCGGCGGTGCTGTCGGCGGCTTTCCCCGAGCTCGGCATCGGTTTTCTCGGCGTCGCCTTTGCTTTCGGCCTCACCGTCCTCACCATGGCCTATGCCGTCGGCCACATCTCCGGCGGCCATTTCAATCCGGCGGTGACGCTCGGCCTCTGGTCCGCCGGACGCTGCGCCGACAAGCACGTCCTTCCCTACATCCTCGCCCAGGTCGCGGGCGCCATCGCCGGCGCGGGCGTTCTCTATCTCATCGCCTCGGGCAAGGCCGACTGGGTGGCGGGCGGCTTCGCGTCGAACGGCTATGGCGAACTCAGCCCCGGCAAGTTCTCGCTGGCGGCCGGCTTCCTGACCGAGTTCCTCGCCACCTTCTTCTTCCTCTTCATCATCATCGGGACGACGTCGAAGGGCGCCGCCACCGGCTTTGCCGGCATCCCCATCGGGTTTGCCCTGGTCCTCATCCACCTCATCTCGATCCCGGTGACCAACACCTCCGTCAACCCGGCGCGCAGCACCGGACCGGCGCTGTTCGCCGGCGGCGAGTATGTCGGCCAGCTCTGGCTGTTCTGGCTGGCGCCGATCCTCGGTGCTGTCGTCGCCGGCGCGCTGGCGAAATGGCTCTACGAGCCCGCTGTCGTCATCGATACCGTCATCGTCGAGGAGCGGACGGCCTGACCGCCAACCGGCTTCCGTATGGCACCGGCGGGGGCTTGCCCCGCCGCTTGCCGCCGCCGGCCCTTCCCGACAGCATCGAAGAAGGCGGCGCTGTGTCGTACAAGGCCTGCCGAATTTATTTCTGTCGTTCTTGAACGTCAAAACGATCGGGGCCATCTCGAAACTATCGCGATGCTGGATGCGTCGCAGGTTTCTTCGAGAGGAACAGCTCCATGACTTCGCGTGCTTTGATCCGTCCGGCCTGGACACCAGCGACGATTGCTTTGATGGTTGTCGGCTTTATGGTCTACTGGCCACTCGGCCTTGCCATGATCGGTTATATACTCTGGGGCGACCGCCTGGAGAGCTTTCGCCACGATGTCGGCCGTTCCACCGACCGCTTCTTCGGCGGGTTGAAGCGCTCGGGCGCCACCAACCCCTTCGCCACCCCGCGCACCGGCAACGTCGCTTTCGACGACTGGCGCGAGAAGGAACTCGCCCGGCTCGACGCCGAGCGCCAGAAGCTGATGCAGGCGAGCGAGGAGTTCGAGGCCTATGCGCGCGAGCTGCGCCGCGCCAAGGACTCGGAAGAGTTCGACCGCTTCATGGCCAGCCGCCGCACCGGCGCCCCGGCAACGACAATCGACCTCTAAGGACCAGCCTCCACGAAAAGCGGGTACGCTGCTGCAGCCCCTGCTGCAGCGTACCCCGGAGGCGAGAAGCGGTAAGACCCTGACCTTGCGAAGGAGCTGGGTTCGATCCGAACGGGCAATGCCGAACAGACGACGAAGCGACGGTGGCCCTGGCTGCCGTCGCTTTTTCATGGCCGGCATGGTCCAGTCGCCGCGATGCGATACCGATTCGAGCCAGGCCGATGCAGCTCCCGAAATTTCTGACACGGCCGGCGCGCCAGACCGCCGAGGCCCTGCCGCAACGGGTGGAGCTCGCCTCCGGCAGCGTGCCGCTGCTGGTCCGGCGCCATCCGCGGGCCAAGCGGCTGATCATGCGCCTGGCCCCCGGCGCCGCCTCGCTCTCCGTCACCGCGCCGCCGCGGGCGACCAACCGCGCCATCCTCGACTTCATCGAACGCCACCGCGGCTGGGCCGAAAGCCGCATGGCCGGCGCGGCCGCACCCTTGCCGGTCGGGGCGGGCGCCGTCCTCCCGTTCCGTGGGGGCACGCTGACCGTGCTGCACCAGCCGGGTCGGCGCAGCGCCCGCTTCGAGGGGGACCAGCTGCTCGTCGGCGGGGAGCCCGAGCATTTCGCCCGGCGTGTCCAGGATGCGCTGAAGCGCGAGGCACGGCGCGACCTGCAGGCGGCCGTCGAGCGGCACGCCGCCAGCGTCGGGCTGCAGCCGCGGGCGTTGACGCTGAAGGATACCGTCAGCCGCTGGGGCTCCTGCACCAGCGACCGCAAGCTCGCCTTTTCCTGGCGCATCGTCATGGCGCCGCCGGCGGTGCTGGACTATCTCGCCGCCCACGAGGTGGCGCATTTTCGCGAGATGAACCATGGCCCGGCCTTCTGGGCGCTGTGCCGGCTTCTCTGCCCCGACATGGACCAGGGCCGCGCCTGGCTCAAACGCGAGGGCGCCACGCTGCATGCGATCCGCTTCGACTGAGGCGATCCGCCGCGCCTTGCCGCGGGCCCCCGGGGCGGCCGCATTACCAAGCCGTATAGTCACAGAGAGGTCAGGGCGAGGCGGGTCGCGCTAAGCCGGCGTGCCGCCCGACAGGATCGCGCGGGTCATCCACCTGGAGGCTATCCGCATGTCTGTTCCTGCCCGCGCCCATTGGACGAAGCTAAATGTCGTCCTCCACTGGCTGATCGTCGTTCTCCTCGTCGTGCAATATCTGGTCAGCGAGTCGATGGAGGGCCTCTGGGACGCCACCACCGAAGGCGGCCCCCTGACGCCCGAGACGCATTTCTACGGCTGGGTCCACATCATCACCGGATCGGTCGTGCTGGTGGCGGCAGCGCTGCGGCTGGCGGATCGGCTGCGCAATGGCCGCCCGCCGCACTCGGCCGCCGAGCCTGGCTGGGCGCTGCTCCTTTCTAAGGTGACGCATGCCGCGATGTATGCGGTGCTCCTCCTGATGCCGGCCCTTGGCCTTGCCGCCTGGCTGTCGGGCATCGATGGCCTCGCGCAGCTGCACACGCTGCTCTGGACGCCGCTCCTGGTGCTGATCGGCCTGCATGTGCTCGGGGCGCTGGCGCAGCAGTTCTATTTCCGCACCAATGCGATCGGGCGGATGACCCAGCTGCGGTAAGGCGCCGCACCGCACCGCAACGACCCGCCGGAAAGCCGGCAAGACGCCCGTCCGGCAGCCGCCGGGCGGGCGTCTTGCTTTACACGGCCGGCCGAACGGGGCGATAATCCGCCTGACTTCACGGCAGGACGACGCATGACGCTCGACATCAAGATCTGCGGACTGACGAGCGAGGCGGCGATTGCCGCTGTGCTGGCGCGCGGCGCCACGCATGTCGGCTTCATCCACTTTCCGAAGAGCCCCCGGCATCTCGGCATCGACGCGATGGCGGCACTGCGGCCGGCGGTGCAGGGGGCTGCGCTCGTCGTCGTCACCGTCGATGCGGATGACGCGCTGCTCGGCGAGATCGTCCGCCGGGTCCGGCCGGACATGCTGCAGCTGCACGGGCACGAGACGCCGGCCCGCGTCGCCGCGGTGAAGGCGGCTTTCGGCCTTCCGGTGGTCAAGGCGATTTCCGTCGGCTCGGCCGAGGACATCGAGGGCGTCGCCGCCTACCGCGGCATTGCCGATCTCCTGCTGCTCGACGCGCAGAAGCCGAAAGGGTCGGATCTTCCCGGCGGCAATGGCGTTTCCTTCGATTGGCGGCTTCTGGCCGCGCTTGACGCTGATGTCGCATACATGCTTTCCGGAGGCCTCAACGCCGGCAATATCCAGGCGGCGCTGCAGCAGGCGCAGCCGTCCGGCATCGACGTCTCCTCCGGCGTCGAGAGCGCCCCGGGGGTCAAGGACATCGGCCTCATCGGCGCGTTCTTCGATGCGCTCGGCGGCGCCGCCAGCGGAATTTCCCCGGGGACGCCTTCCCCTCACGCGGCTCTCGCCGAGCCGGAACGGATGATATCGTGAACCAGACGCCCGCTCCCAACTCCTTCCGCGCCGGTCCCGACGAGGACGGCCGCTTCGGCATCTTCGGCGGCCGCTTCGTGGCGGAAACCCTGATGCCGCTGATCCTCGAGCTGGAGGATGCCTGGAAGGGCGCCCGGCAGGACAAGGCGTTCCAGGAGGAGCTGGCCTATCTCAACAAGCACTATACCGG
Organism: Mesocryomonas lacus; assembly: GCF_055730135.2. Taxonomy (NCBI): domain Bacteria; kingdom Pseudomonadati; phylum Pseudomonadota; class Alphaproteobacteria; order Hyphomicrobiales; family Aurantimonadaceae; genus Mesocryomonas; species Mesocryomonas lacus. The sequence continues at coordinate 91,115 of NZ_JBUZWE020000007.1, forward strand.
CCGGCCCTCGCCGCTCTACTTTGCCGAGCGGCTGACGGAAGAGCTCGGCGGCGCCAAGATCTACTTCAAGCGCGACGAGCTGAACCACACCGGCAGCCACAAGATCAACAACTGCCTCGGCCAGATCCTGCTGGCGCGAAAGATGGGCAAGACGCGGATCATCGCCGAGACCGGCGCCGGCCAGCACGGCGTGGCCTCCGCCACGGTCGCCGCGCGTTTCGGCTTTCCCTGCGTCGTCTACATGGGCGCGACCGATGTCGAGCGGCAGTCGCCGAACGTCTTCCGCATGAAGCTTCTCGGCGCCGAGGTCGTGCCGGTCACCTCCGGCCACGGCACGCTGAAGGACGCCATGAACGAGGCGCTGCGCGACTGGGTGACCAATGTCGACAGTACCTACTACATCATCGGCACCGCCGCCGGCCCGCATCCCTATCCCGAGCTCGTGCGCGAGTTCCAGTCGGTGATTGGCCGCGAGGCCAAGGAGCAGATCCTCGAGGCCGAGGGCCGGCTGCCGGACATGCTGGTCGCGGCCGTCGGCGGCGGCTCCAACGCCATCGGCCTGTTCCACCCCTTCCTCGACGACAAAGAAGTCGAGATCGTCGGCGTCGAGGCGGGCGGGCGCGGGCTCGACGGCGAGGAGCATTGCGCCTCGCTGACCGCCGGCACGCCCGGCGTCCTGCACGGCAACCGCACCTATCTGTTGCAGGACAGCGACGGGCAGATCAAGGAAGGCCATTCCATCTCGGCCGGCCTCGACTATCCCGGCATCGGCCCCGAGCATTCCTGGCTGAAGGACACCGGCCGCGTCGACTACGTGCCGATCATGGACACCGAGGCGCTCGCCGCCTTCCAGATGCTGACCCGCACCGAGGGCATCATCCCGGCGCTGGAGCCGAGCCATGCGCTGGCCGAGGTGATCAAGCGCGCGCCGAAGATGGGCAAGGACAAGATCATCATCATGAATCTCTGCGGCCGCGGCGACAAAGACGTGCACACGGTGGCCAAGCATCTGGGGATGGAGATCTAGGCAAATGTCCTCGGCCGAAAGCGGCGTCGGAAATCTCTCGGTCCAGCAAGCCTTCGTCGCCTTGCTGGAAAAGCCGGAGGTGACGATCCGGCCGACAGCCCTGGCCTTGCTCGTCGCCCACCTGCAGTCGAACATCTCGTTTCAGGAGAGGGCGATCAAGGCGATCTCCGATACGGCCGCCGGCAGCACGGATTGGCAGGACCTCGAGAAGATGGTCAGCGCCTCCGAACTCTCGGCGGAGACCCTGCGGCGTTTCGTGAAGGATCTGCTGGCGGACGGCGCGGCCGCATGAGCCCGACCGAAACCATCCGCGACCTCTTTCCCGCGATGGACGCGCCACCGAACCTACGCGCGTCCATCGCGCGTAGTCAGGCAGCGGGATCAGGAGGGGATGGCATGGAGCCGCGTATTGCCCGACTGGAGGCGAGTCTTGCGCATATCGAGCGGGATGTCGGCGAGCTGAAACTCGATGTGCGCGAATTCCGGGCCGACATGCGCGACGTGCGCGAGCGGCTGGTCCGGCTTGAGGAGAAGGTGACGCACCTGCCCGGCAAGGGGTTCATCGTTTCGGCGCTGCTGCTGTCGCTGGCCGTGATCGCGTCCCTTCTGGCCTTTCAGGGCCAGGTCCAGAAGTTGACAGGCGCAGCGCCGATGGTCACGACGCCTCTTCCCTGAACTAACCTGCAGGCCCGTCTAAGGTTGGTGCCGGCCGAGCGCCTGGGCCTGGTCGATCAGCTGCTCGATCAGCGCGTCGAGGGCGAGGCGCTGGCGCTCGTCCGCGAGATGGCCCCGCTCGTCGAAGGCGGTGGCGGCGTCGTTGAGGGTGAGCTGCGGCGTCATCACCTCGGCGCCGAGGGACAGGAAGATCGGGCGGAGGGCGATGAGCCCGCGCAGGCCGCCGAGACGGCCGGGCGAGGCAGCGGCAAGGCCGACGACCAGCTGTTTGTACGGCTGCAGCGGACGCCCCTCCACCTTGCGCACGCGGCTGACCCAGTCGAGCGCGTTTTTCAGGAGCGGCGGGACGGAGGCGTTGTATTCCGGGCTGACCAGCAGCATGCCGTCCTGCGCGGCGATCCTCTCGGCGAGCTGCACCGCCTTCTGCGGCACGCCGGACGCCTCCTCGAGGTCGCCATCGTAGAGCGGCAGCGGGTAGTCGGCGAGGTCGACGAAGGAGACGGTCGCATGGCTCAGCGCCAGGAGGCGCGCGGCCTCGAGCGCCAGCTTCTTGTTGTAGGAGCCGGTTCGCACCGAGCCCGGCAGGACGAGGATGCGCGGGCTCATCGGGCATTCCCCGCAGTGTCGCCGCGCGCGGCTTCGGGCGTATAGATCCATACCCGCGCCGGCGGGATGTTGCGCCAGACGATCGGCGAATGCGAGACGCCGAATACTCCGGCAACCGGCTTGACCGGTGCGGTCATGAGGTAGGAGAGTTGGGTCAGGTTGCCGCCGGGGCAGAGGCGCGAGATGTAGTCGCAGAACAGCTTCTGCTTCTCCGCTTGGCCCATATGGGCGACGGGCACGGCGAACAGGATGGCCGCGAATTTCTCCGCCTTGCGGGCGCCGAGCGTCTCATCGAGCCGGAAGCCGTCACCTTGGATCACGTCGACACGGGGGAAACGCTGCCGCAGCGTCCGGGCGAAGTCCGGGTCGTATTCGATGGCGGTGATCCGCTCCGGCGCGATGCCCTTTTCGATCAGCGCGCGCGTGACGACGCCGAGCCCCGGGCCGATCTCGAGGATCGGGCCCTCCAGCGCCGTCGTCGCCTTCTCGACCATCATCGCGCCGTAGTACGGTGAGGAGGGAGCGACGGCGCCGATCTTCAGGGGGTTGCGGGCCCAGGTGGCGAAGAAGCGACCCAAATCCCCGCTGCGATCCTCGGCGGCCATGCGATTGTCTTTCATGCTGTTCTCCTGCCGCCGATGCCGGCCGGCGTCAGGGCCGACGATAGACGAGAACCCGCGCCGGCGGCAGGTTTCGCTTCACCCAGGCGCTGATCTCCACAGCTGCCCCGACCCTTGCCGGCTTCACCGGCAGCGTCAGCGCATAGGAAAACTGGATGAAGGGATGGCCGGCCGGCAGGCGTGCGAGCGCCCCTGAGATGACGTCCTCGCGCACCGCATCCGGCTTGGTGAACAGCGGCAGGCTGGAGACGACGGCGCCGAACGGACGCCCGTCCAGCGCCGCGACGACATCCGCGCTTTCGCAGTAGGCATCGCCCTGGACGATCCGGGCTTTCGGAAAGCGAGCACGCAGGAGCACGCAGAACTCCGGTGAATACTCGACGAGGACAAGGCTTTCCTCCGGAACGCCGGCATCGAGCAGGCACTGCGTGACGACGCCGGTGCCGGGGCCAAGCTCCAGCACCGTCATGCCGCCGTTGAGGACCGCCTCGACCGGGACCGCCGCCGCCATGGTTCGCCCGAGCGCCTTCGACGAGGGGGACACCGCGCCCATCTGCAGCGGGCGCCGGAGCCAGCCCTTGAAGAAGCGGGCATCGTCCTCCGAGCGGTTGCGCGGGTCGCTGGCTTTCAGCGGCGTCGAGACTGTCATGCGTCCTGCCGATCTCTTCGCCGCATCCGCCCGCCCTTGGCGGCGTGGAGGCGGCAAGGCCTGTGGGAACCATCGTCGGCCGCGGTCATGGCGCCCACTCTTGTTCCTTTCGCGGCAGGATGCGCTTTTGCCGCGCTGCGGTCGAGGGACCGCAGGATGCTCGGACGTGACCACAGGGCGGCCGACCCGTTGACCGCAGGGCGGCCGCGCGATGGCAGGCTTGCGGTCGGCCGCCAGCTACTTCTCGCTGAGCCCTTCGAAGAAGTCCTTCATTCGCGCAAAGAAGCCCGTCGACTCCGGCGAATTGTCGGACGACGAGATGGCGTTGAACTCCTCCAGCAGCTCGCGCTGGCGGCGATTCAAGTTCTGCGGCGTCTCGATCTGCACCTGGATGAACAGGTCGCCGGTCTGCGGCGAGCGCAGCACCGTCATGCCCTTGGCCTTGACGCGGAACTGCTTGCCGCTCTGCGTGCCCTCGGGAACCTTGACGCGGGTCATCGCCCCGTCGAGCGTCGTCACCTCGAAACTGCCGCCGAGCGCCGCCGTCGTCATCGACACCGGCACGCTGCAGTAGAGGTCGGCGCCGTCGCGCTGGAAGAACTCGTGCGGGCGCACCGTCAGGAAGATGTAGAGATCACCGGCCGGCCCGCCGCGCAGGCCCGCCTCACCCTCGCCGGCAAGCCGGATGCGGGTGCCGTCCTCGATGCCGGCGGGGATGTTGACCGACAGCTGGCGCTCTTCGGCGAGGCGTCCATCGCCGCCGCACTTGCCGCAAGGGTCGGAGATCATCTGTCCGCGTCCCTGGCAGGTCGGGCAGGTCCGCTCGATGGAGAAAAAGCCTTGCGCGGCGCGCACGCGGCCGACGCCGCCGCAGGTCGGGCACAGCTTTGGCGCCGAGCCCGGCCGGGCGCCGGTGCCGGTGCACTCGTCGCACTGGATGGTCGTCGGCACGCCGATCTCGGCGGTCTTTCCAGCAAACGCCTCCTCAAGCGAGATCTCCATGTTGTAGCGGAGGTCCGAGCCGCGCTCCCGGCCGCCGCCGCCGCCGCCGGCCGCACGGCCCCGCCGCTGGCCCATCATCTCGCCGAAAATGTCGTCGAAGACGTCGGCCATCGACGAGCCGAAGTCGCCGCGGAAGCCGCCGCCGCCCTGGCCGCCGTTCTGGAACGCGGCATGCCCATAGCGGTCGTAGGCCGAGCGCTTCTGCGGATCCTTCAGGACCTCGTAGGCCTCGCCGAGCTCCTTGAACTTCGCCTCCGCCGCCGCGTCGCCCGGATTCTTGTCCGGGTGGAACTGCATGGCGAGCTTGCGAAACGCGCTCTTGAGGGTCTTCTCGTCGCACCCTTTGGTGACGCCGAGCATCTCGTAATAATCGACTTTCATCGAGACTGGTCCATCGGTTGTCGCGAGATCATGGGAGAGGTTCGGCTGTTCTTGCGGAAGGCCCACCAATGCCGAGCATGTGGGGACGTTTCCGGCGCGTTACCATAGCCGGCTGCCTCTCGGAAAGCGTCCTGCGGCCACAGCGTCAGCGCAATCTTGCCAAGATCAACATCCCCGCGGTTCACGACCGCCGGAAGGGTTGTCCACCAAGCAAAAGCCCCGGCAGTTGCCTGCCGGGGCTTCTCGAACTGTCGAAGACGACCGGTTAGGCCGACTTCTTGCGCTCGTCGTCGTTCACCTCTTCGAAGTCGGCATCGACGACGTCGTCGTGCGCTTCGTTGCCGGTCGGCTGCGCCGCGGCATCGGCCTGGTCGTTCTGCGAGGCCTCGTACATCGCCTGGCCGAGCTTCATCGAGGCTTCGGCGAGGATTTCGCTCTTGGCCTTGATCGCATCGGCATCCGGCTCAGGCGCGTCGAGCTCGGTGCGCAGCGCAGCGATCGCGACCTCGATGGCCGAACGGTCGGCCTCGGTGACCTTGTCGCCATAGTCCTTCAGCGACTTCTCGGCCGAGTGCATCAGCGACTCGCCCTGGTTCTTCGCCTCGACGCCGGCACGACGCTTCTTGTCGCCCTCGGCATTGGCTTCGGCTTCCTTCACCATCGCCTCGATGTCGGCATCCGACAGGCCACCGGAAGCCTGGATGGTGATCCGCTGCTCCTTGTTGGTGCCCTTGTCCTTGGCCGAGACGTTGACGATGCCGTTGGCGTCGATGTCGAAGGTAACTTCGATCTGCGGCATGCCGCGCGGTGCCGGCGGGATGCCCTCGAGGTTGAAGCGGCCGAGGCTCTTATTGTCCTGTGCCATCTCGCGCTCACCCTGGAAGACCTGGATGGTGACGGCGTTCTGGCTGTCCTCGGCGGTCGAGAACACCTGGCTCTTCTTGGTCGGGATCGTCGTGTTGCGGTCGATCAGGCGGGTGAACACGCCGCCGAGCGTCTCGATGCCGAGCGACAGCGGGGTGACGTCGAGCAGCAGAACGTCCTTGACGTCGCCCTGCAGCACGCCGGCCTGGATCGCCGCGCCCATGGCGACGACTTCGTCCGGATTGACGCCCTTGTGCGGCTCCTTGCCGAACAGCTGCTTGACGATCTCCTGGACCTTCGGCATCCGGCTCATGCCGCCGACGAGCACGACCTCGTCGATGTCGGCGGCGGTGAGGCCGGCATCCTTCAGCGCCGACTTGCACGGGCCGACGGTGCGCTGCACGAGATCATCGACCAGCGCCTCGAACTTCGAGCGCGTCAGCTTGATCGCGAGATGCTTCGGACCCGAGGCATCGGCGGTGATGAAGGGCAGGTTGATCTCGGTCTGGCTCGACGAGGACAGCTCGATCTTCGCCTTCTCGGCCGCTTCCTTCAGACGCTGAAGCGCGAGCTTGTCGGTCTTCAGGTCGATGCCCTGGTCCTTTTTGAACTCGGAGGCGAGGTAGTCGACGAGGCGCATGTCGAAGTCTTCGCCGCCGAGGAAGGTGTCGCCATTGGTCGACTTCACCTCGAACACGCCGTCGCCGATCTCCAGCACCGAGACGTCGAAGGTGCCGCCGCCGAGATCGTAGACCGCGATGGTCTTGCCGTCGTTCTTGTCGAGGCCGTAGGCAAGCGCTGCCGCAGTCGGCTCGTTGATGATGCGCAGCACGTCGAGGCCGGCGATGCGGCCGGCATCCTTGGTCGCCTGGCGCTGGGCGTCGTTGAAGTAGGCGGGAACGGTGATGACGGCCTTCTCGACCTTCTCGCCGAGATAGGCTTCCGCCGTCTCCTTCATCTTCTGCAGGATCATCGCGGAGATCTGCGACGGCGAGTACTTGTCGCCCTCGGCCTCGACCCAGGCATCGCCATTGTCGGCGCGCACGATCTTGTAGGGGACGAGGTCCTTGTCCTTGGCGACGGTCGGGTCGTCGTAGCGACGGCCGATCAGGCGCTTCACGGCGAACAGCGTGTCCTCGGGATTGGTCACGGCCTGGCGCTTGGCCGGCTGTCCGACCAGACGCTCGCCGCCATCTGCGAACGCGACGATCGAAGGCGTGGTGCGCGCGCCTTCAGCGTTCTCGATTACCTTCGCAGTCTTGCCGTCCATGACGGACACACAGGAATTGGTGGTGCCAAGGTCGATACCGATCACCTTCGCCATGTTCTTCTCCTTGTTGAGCGAACTGCCCGGACCCTCGATGAGGCGTTCCAGAGGGGCAGCCCCCGATATGCTGACGTTATCGACGGTCTCTACCGGTCAATGACCGATCCCGTCGGGGCTGGAGGGTATATATGAAGGGCTCGTGAGACGCGCAAGACGGGCTCTCCACCGGACGAAAAAACTGCCGCGCGCCAGGAAATGCGATGAAACCATCGCGGGTATCACGGAACCGTTAGCGGTTTCAGGCCTTTCCATCCCCATCAGGCCGGGCGTGCACCGCACCGCTCTCGGCTTTTCAAGGAGAACTGCCATGAACGGTATCATCTATCTCGTCGGCCTCGTGGTCGTGGTCATCGCCGTCCTCTCGTTCTTCGGCCTGCGCTAAGCGCATCTGCCGCAGCGCAAGGGCTTGAGGCCAAAGCGCGCGGTCCGGACGACCAGAGCCAAAGCCGCGTCCGATAAGGGCGCGGCTTTTTTCATGGAAGCTCAGGCCTCGTCCGGCAGGACGGTCATATAGGGGTTGGCGCGCCATTCCGCCTGCTGCAGCCGGTCGGCCGAGAGCCTTGCAAAGCGCAGCGTCATCGCCTTGCGGGCAGCGGGGGCGAGGCGATGCTCCGGGGCCTCCCGCAGCAGTTCGGCACTGTACCCGTCGGTCAGGATCAGCCCGCAGTCCTCCGGGAAGATCGCCGTCGGCACGCCGGGATGGGTGGCGAAATACAGGCGGTCGCAGTGAAGGCGGTATTCCGGCCATTTGCGGTCGACGCGAAAGTCCTCGATCGAGGTCTTGATCTCGACGATCCACACCTCGCCTTTCTCGGTAATGCCGGCGAGGTCGGCACGACGGCCGGAGGCGAGCGGCATTTCGGGGAGCAGCGAGACCCGCCGCTCCACCATCAGCCGCTGGACACCGCGGCGCACCAGCATGGCGCGCTCGGACTGGCGCCCGTCGACGAGCGGTTCGGTGCGGTTGGGCGAGACGATCGGCATGTCCGCAAACTAGGCCGGCGCGCGCCTGCGTCGCAAGTGAAAAACCGAACAAACCATAAACGCTGGCCCAGTTCGGCATCGCTTCCGCGCCGGAGCCAAGGGTGAGCGCAGCGTCCGCCGGCGCTCAGGCCTCGCCGTGCGACGGCCTTAGAATCTGCCCGGGGCGCTCGCCGGCGATTTCCTCGAGGATCGGGCAGTCCGGCCCGGCATCTCCCGGGCACTGCTCGGCGAGGATCGACAGCGCCCGCTTCAGCGACTGCAGTTCCTCGATCTTGCGATCGATCTCGGCCATCCGCCCGCTCGCCATCCGGCGGACGTCCTCGCTGTGGCGCTGGTCGTCGGCGTAGAGGGCGAGGAGCTTGCGCGCTTCCTCGATGGTGAAGCCGAGGGAGCGGGAGCGCTGCAGGAAGCGCAGCATGTGGACGTCGCGCTCGCGGTAGTCGCGGTAGCCGTTCTGCGCCCGCGCGGGCCGCACCAGCCCGACTTCCTCATAGTAGCGGATGGTCTTCGGCGGCAGGCCCGAAAGCCGTGCTGCTTCCCCTATATTCATGAGAAGTCCTCGCTGCGTCCGACGCATCATCCCAGTCTCCGAAAGATGTCGCGGGGCTGGCCGCCGTCAACTGTGACTGCGCGGCAACAAAGACTTTATTAACCATAACGCTGTCTATTGTTCGCGTTGTCACGGCTTGCCGCAGGGCATATCCAGAGAGCGTCTTCGCTGGATAGCTTGCCCCGTCGAACGAGTGTGGCGCCACGAACGAACACTTACTCCGACGCTGCGGACCCGGCTCCCATGACCAACAGACTGAACCTCGTATCCCTCGGTGCTGTTTTCGCATCGTTGGCGGTCCTTTCGGGCTGCGCGACGACGACGACGCCTCAGAAGATGGCGGACAACACCTCGGCGGCCGTGGCGCGGATCACCGCCTATGCCTCGCCGACCCCGAACGAGGACCGCAGCTTCGGCGTCGCCCCCGCGACCGCCTATGCCGCAACGGTCGACGACGGCTTCTCGCTGCCGTCCATTCCGTCGGACAAGATCGACCCGAAGTTCCTGCGCCAGCGCGTCGTCTACGATGCCGGCGGCTATGAGGAAGGCACGGTCGTCGTCGATACCGGCAACCGCTTCCTCTACGTCATCGAGCGCGGCGGCACCGCCATGCGCTACGGCATCGGCGTCGGCAAGGCCGGCTTCTCTTGGGCCGGCGAAGCCAAGATCGGCGACAAGCAGCATTGGCCGCGCTGGTTCCCGCCGAAGGAGATGATCGAGCGCCGCAGCGACCTCGAGAAGTTCAAGGACGGCAAGGGCATGGATCCCGGCGTCATGAACCCGCTCGGCGCCCGCGCGCTCTACCTCTACCAGGGCAACAAGGACACGCTGTACCGCCTGCACGGCTCGCCGGAGTGGCGCTCCATCGGCACCGCGGCCTCGTCCGGCTGCATCCGCCTGATGAACCAGGACATCATCGACCTCTACGAGCGCATCCCGCTCGGCGCCCGCGTCGTCGTCCTGCAGGGCAAGGAACGTCTGGTCGACCAGACCCCGGCCAAGCCCGCCCGCACCAAGGCGAAGGCGAAGGCCAGCTGAGGCAGGCAACCGGCGTTCGCGCCGACAAGATACCCCGGCGGAGACTTCCGCCGGCGACAGTTTGAAAGGCGGGGGACCGTCATGACCGGGTGCTTCGGGGGAAGCATCCGGTCTTTTTTTGTCCGGCCACGACCGGGAAGCCGGGCGGCAGGCTTTGCTCAGGCGGTGATGCGGTGGCGGCGGGGACGCGCGCCGTGGCGGATCGCGGCCGAGAGCAGCAGGCCGAGCGTCGTGGCGTTGAGGATGTGCCAGAGGAAATGCGTGCCCAGCGGATAGCTGGCGCAGACCGGCATGTCCGCCATGCGCAGCGCGATCGAGCCGGTGAATACGCCGGCCGCCGCCAGCAGCCGCCGCGCCGGCGATCGCCTGGGGAAGGCGAGCGCGAGGCCGATGGCATAGAGCGCCACCGCCGGCGGGATGTAGCCGGCAGAACTTCCGAAAATGTGCCCCAGAGCGTCGCGCGTCAAAAACGTTGCGCCGAAGAAGCCGGCGACGCAGAGCGCTGCCGCCCAGCGGGCGAAGCCGAGGAAGCGGTGCAGCGCGAGGCCGAGATAGGCCGCGATGAACAGCGTGATCGGCAGAACGTCGGCAAGGCTCGACCAGCGGTTGGCGAAGGTGTGGAACAGGAACGAGCCGACGCCGATGATCCCGACGAGGCTGATCAGCGCAAGGCTCGCGACGTCGCGCCGTCGACGCTTCGCCAGCGCATCGCGCCGCCGCCAGGCGACGAAGGCGGCCGCCGCCACCAGGATGAAGGCGAGGTTGGAGACGGCATTGACTGGCTCCGCCCAAAATCCCGGGCCGAGCCGCTCGCAATAGGCATCGATCGGATCGGTCCATGCCATGGCGCGGAACTCCCTCAGGGCTGCCGATCATCGGCCGCCACGGGGCGGGTTGAACACCCCAGGAAGCATGCCCGGCAACGGATCGCAGCGCAGTCCGGTTTCCCGTCGGCCGACGGAGCCGGTCAGCGCGGCGTCTTGTTCCGCTGGGTCCGCTCGTTCAGCAGCACGTAGGCCCATGCTGCGGAGGCAAGGGAAATCGGCAGGATGACGAAGGCGAAAAGCTCGGTACCGGTCATGGGCGCAATCCCCGCAGCAGGCGTCTTGCGCTCCAATGTAGGGCAATCGCCGCACCAAGCCAAATCGCCGTGCCGATGACGAGCGTTCCGAGGCCGACGGGACTCGTGCCAACGCTGTAGAAGGTTGCCGCGACCGGGGCGAGCACGCCCACCGTGACGCAGGCGGTCGAAGCGCGGTCGAACGCTGCCGCCGTGAGTTTTGTCTGCTCATTGTGGACGATCGTCACCTGCCGCTCCTCACCCACCCACTGACCAGGAAGTCTCGGCTCAGAGGGTGGGAGCCTGCAAGGCCTGCTCCCACCCTCCGGTCTTTTTTGTCAGCCCCGCGCCTTCTTCTCCAGCCGGCGCCGGTGCAGCACCGGCTCGGTATAGCCGTTCGGCTGAACGGCGCCCTGGAAGACGAGGTCGCAGGCGGCCTGGAAGGCGATCGAGGCGTCGAAGTCCGGCGCCATCGGCTCGTACTTCGCGTCGCCGGCGTTCTGCGCGTCGACCTTGGCCGCCATCTTCTGCATCGCCGCCATCACCTCGTCCTTGGAAACGACGCCGTGGCGCAGCCAGTTGGCGATGTGCTGGGAGGAGATGCGGCAGGTGGCGCGGTCCTCCATCAGGCCGACGTCGTTGATGTCAGGCACCGTCGAGCAGCCGACGCCCTGGTCGACCCAGCGCACGACGTAGCCGAGAATGCCTTGCGCATTGTTCTCGACCTCGGCGACGATCTGCTCGTTCGGCCAGTTGGCGCGGCCGGCGAGCGGGATGGTCAGGATGTCGGCGAGGATCGCGCGGCGGCCCTTGGCGGCGATGTTGTCCTGCCAGGCCAGCACGTCGACGCGGTGGTAGTGCGTGGCGTGCAGCGTCGCCGCCGTCGGGCTCGGCACCCAGGCGCAGTTGGCGCCGGCCTGCGGATGGCCGATCTTGACCGCCAGCATGTCGTGCATCTTCGCCGGCATCGCCCACATGCCCTTGCCGATCTGCGCCCGGCCCTTGAGGCCGCAGAGGAGGCCGACATCGACGTTCCAGTCCTCGTAGGCGCCGATCCAGGTGCGGTCCTTCATCACCGTCTTGCGCACCATCGGGCCGGCTTCCATCGAGGTGTGGATCTCGTCGCCGGTGCGGTCGAGGAAGCCGGTATTGATGAAGAAGACCCGGTGCTTGGCGGCGCGGATGCACTCCTTGAGGTTCACCGTCGTGCGGCGCTCCTCGTCCATGATGCCCATCTTGATGGTGTTCTCGGGCAGCCCCAGCACCGCCTCGACGCGGCCGAAAATCTCGGCGGAGAAGGCGACCTCGTCCGGCCCGTGCATCTTCGGCTTGACGATGTAAACCGAGCCGGCGCGCGAGTTGCGGATGCCTTGGGTCTTCTTCAGGTCGTGCAAGGCGATCATCCCGGTCACCATGGCGTCCATGATGCCCTCCGGCACCTCGGACCCGTCCTTCAGGTGGATCGCCGGATTGGTCATGAGGTGGCCGACATTGCGGATCAGCAGCAGCGAGCGACCCGGCAGCGTCAGCGGCGAGCCGTCGGGCGCTGTATAGCTGCGGTCGGGGTTGAGGCGGCGGGTCACCGTCTTGCCGGCCTTCTCGAAGGAATCCTCGAGGTCGCCCTTCATCAGGCCGAGCCAGTTGCGGTAGACGGCGGTCTTGTCCTCGGCATCGACGGCGGCGATCGAATCCTCGCAATCGCAGATCGTCGAGACCGCCGACTCCATCAGCATATCGGCGACATGGGCGCGGTCGCGCGAGCCAATGCGGTTGGCGGCGTCGATCTGCACCTCGATGTGCAGGCCGTTCTGCTTGAACAGCACCGCGGTCGGCGCTGCGGGATCGCCGACATAGCCGGCGAAGGCGTCGGGGGTCTTCAGCATCGCCTTCTTCGGGCCGCCGAAATCTGCGACCAGCGAGCCGCCCTCGACGGCATAGGCGGTGACGTCGATATGGCTGATGCGGTCGAGCGGCGCGACGCCATCGAGGAAACCCTTGGCCCAGGACACGACGCGGGCGCCGCGGGCCCGGTCATAGGGGCCGGACGGCGGGGCGTCGCCCATCGCGTCGGTGCCGTAGAGGGCATCGTAGAGCGAGGCCCAGCGCGCATTGGCGGCATTCAGCGTGTAGCGCGCGTTCATCAGGGGAACGACGAGCTGCGGGCCGGGGATCTCGGCGATCTCGGGGTCGACGTTGGCCGTGTCGATCTGGAAGTCGGGGCCCTCGGGCTTGAGGTAGCCGATCTCCTGCAGGAAGGCGCGGTAACCGGGCGCGTCGAGCGGCTGGCCGCGGCGGGCCTGGTGCCAGGCGTCGATCTCGCCCTGCAGGCGGTCGCGCACAGCGAGGAGTTCGCGGTTCTTCGGCGCGAGATCGTCGAGGATTCCGGCAAAACCCTTCCAGAACTGGTCGGGCTCGATCCCGGTGCCTGGCAGCGCCTCCGTGTCGATGAAGGTCTTCAGCTCGTCGGCGACTGTCAGGCCATGGACGTCGATCGTATCGGACATGTAGCGGCTTCCTTTCCCGTGTTGCCCCGCAAATCGACCTTACACCCCGTCCTGTCAATCATGCGAAAGCCCAAGAGGGCTTTGGGCCCGCCTCGGGCCAGGCCGCGGGACTGTGGGAACGCGGGTGCAAAGCGGGAGCGGTGGGCGCTGGAAAAGACGCAGAAAACAAGACCGGATCTTCTCGGATCTAGAGGAGATCACCCCATTTGCGTTTGCGGGCGCGGGCGAAGGCGTCGCGGTCGCGCTTCGGCACGGTGGCGAGGTGCACGCCGCCATCGGTGCCGCAGAGTTTGACCGCGACGCCGATCTTGCTGGTCTCCGGCCGGTCGAGGATTCGGGCCTCCTCGGGCGCCTCATACAGCGCCGGCCGGACGGCGACGAGATAGCTGAACTTCTCGTCCTCGTAGGACAGCGTCGCCGCCTTGGCGCTCATGTGGTCGCGGCTGCGCTGCAGGCGCACGGCGAAATGGCACCAGTCCGGCGGTGTCAGCGGGCAAGGCGCCTCGTGCGGACAGGGTGCGACGATCCGCGCACCGGCGGCCATCAGCCCGTCGCGGACGCCGAGAATGCGGGCATAGCCGGCGGGCGTGCCGGGCTCGACGATCACCACCGCGCCGGTGCAGCTTTCCCAGAGCTTCTGCATCAGCACGGGCAGGCGGGCGGGCGGCAGCTCGGTCAGCGCGTAGCCGAGGACGACGAGGTCGAAGGGCTCGGCCGGGCCCGCCCAGGTGACGAGATCGGCGGTGATCTGGCGCGGGGTCTGGAGAGCGGTGCTCTCGGCGTCCTCGGCCAGCGTCCGGGCAAGGTCGAGGAAGGCGGTGTTGCGGTCGACCTGGACGATCTCCGCGACCGCCGGCCAGAAATCGGCCATCGCCCAGCTCGCCGTGCCGGGTCCCGCACCGACGTCGAGCACGCGCGCTGGCGCAAAATCGGGGCAGCGTTCCAGGAGGCGCTCGAACACCTCGCTCGCGGCGGCGAACGTCGCCGGCATGCGCGCCACGGCATAGGCCATGGCGTCCGCCTCGCCCTCGACGACGCCGGTCGACGAGCCGCCCTCGCGGTAACGCTTCGAGATCTTCCCGGAGCGCTCCGACAGATCTTTTCGCGAGCGGCCTTCCATCAGCGCCGTGATCGCCGCCGTCAGCGCCTCAGGAAGTTCAGCTGCCATCGGATCTCTTCGCCACCCCGCAATGCCGGCGAGGACTAGCCTACCGCTGGCTCTCCTGCCAGTTCGGATTGATCCAGGGTTTCAGCGGCGAGGCCGGCAGCATGGTCCGGCCAAGGATATGGTCGGCGGCCTTCTCGCCGACCATGATCGAGGGGCCGTTGAGGTTGCCGTTGGTGACGCGCGGAAAGATCGACGAATCGGCAACGCGCAGGTTCTCGATGCCGATCACCCGGCATTCCGGGTCGACCACGGCGTCGATGTCGTCGGCGTCGCCCATGCGGCAGGCGCCGCAAGGGTGGTAGGCGCTCTCGGCGTGGTCGCGGATGAAGCCGTCGAGCTCGTCGTCGCTCCGGAGCGACGCGCCCGGCTGGATCTCGGCGCCGCGGAAGGGCGCGAACGCCGCCTGGCCGAAAATCTCGCGCGTCAGCCGGACAGCGGTGCGGAAGTCGCGCCAGTCGTCGGCATGGCTCATATAGTTGAAGCGGATCGACGGCTTGTCCGACGCGCCGCTGCCGGTGAGCCGGATCGCGCCGCGCGACTTCGAGCGCATCGGCCCGACATGCGCCTGGAAGCCGTGGCCCTTGGACGCCGAGGTGCCGTCGTAGCGCACGGCGGCGGGGAGGAAGTGGTACTGGATGTCGGGATAGTCGACGCCGGCGGCCGAGCGCACGAAGGCGCAGGATTCGAAATGGTTGGTGGCGCCGTGGCCGGTGTGCAGCAGCATCCATTCCAAGCCGACGCGGCCCTTGGCGAAGAGGTTGAGATAGCCGTTGAGGGTGATCGGCTGGGTGCATTCCTGCTGCACATAGACCTCGAGATGGTCCTGCAGGTTCCGCCCGACGCCCGGCCGATGGAGTTTCGGCTCGACGCCGACGGCGGCAAGCTCGGCCGCATCGCCGATGCCGGAGCGCAGCAGCAGCAGCGGCGAGTTGATCGCGCCGGCGGCGACCACCACCTCGCGCCGCGCCCGCACGATGCCGGGCAGGCTTCGTGGGCGGCGCACCGCGACGCCTACCGCCTTGTCGCCCTCGAAGACCAGCCGCACCGCCTCGCCCGCCAGCAGCCGGCAATTGCCGCGGCGCATGGCGGGGCGGAGATAGGCGTTGGCCGTCGACCAGCGCCGGCCGCGCCAGATGGTGTGCTGCATCGGGCCAAAGCCTTCCTGCTGCTCGCCATTGTAGTCGTCGGTCACCGGGAAGCCCGCCTGCCGCCCGGCCTCGATGAAGGCGGGATAGAGCGGGTTCTGCATCGCGCCGCGCTTCATGTGCAGCGGGCCGTCGAGGCCGCGCCAGCGGGCGTCGCCGCCCTCCATCGCCTCCATCCGCTGGAAGTAGGGAAGCACGTCGCCATAGGCCCAGCCGGCGGCGCCCACCTCCGCCCAGTGGTCGAAGTCGCGGGCGTGGCCGCGGACATAGACCATGCCGTTGATCGACGACGAGCCGCCGATCACCTTGCCGCGGGGCGTGGCGAGGCTCCGGTTGCCGAGCGCCGGCTCCGGCTCGGCCCGGTAGCCCCAGTCGTAGCGCTTCATGTTCATGGGATAGGAGAGGGCGCCCGGCATCTGGATGAAGGGCCCGGCATCGGTGCCGCCGGCCTCGATCACCAGAACGTCGTACTGGCCGCCCTCGGACAGGCGATAGGCCATCGCCGCCCCGGCCGAGCCGGAGCCGATGACGACGTAGTCGGCTTCGTCGATCTCACGCATGCAGAACTCCAGCGGGAAGGGCGCGCGCCGGCGCGGTGGAACGGAAGGACAAGGCTGTTGTCGCGCGGCGGCTCATGCGCCGGCCGCCCGGGACGCGGAGCGGGCGGTCTCGGCATCGATGAAGCGCTCGATCACGGCGATCGCCGCCAGCCGGTCGGGCCCGTGCAGCGGCGCGCCGCGGCGGGGCGAGACCAGCGCATGGCGCAGCCAGACGCCGTCGATCATCGAGCCCGCCGCCTGGGCGATCGGCCGGGCGCGGTCGCGTCCGGTCAGCGGCGCCAGCGCATCGACGAGGTTCGACTCCAGCCGCCGGAAGTAGACCGCGAGCAGCCGCGCCGCCTCGGCGTTGCGCCGGGCGTGGAGGTAGAAGACCAGCCAGGCGGAGATCGCCTCGACGGAGAACTGGTCGGGATCGAAGCAGCCCTCGACGATCGCCGAGATGCGGGCCCGCGGCGTCTCGGCGGTCCGCAGGCGCTGCGTCACGCCGGCGCGGTAGCCACCGAGAAGATGGCGCATGGCGGCGATCAGGAGGTCGTCCTTGCCGCCGAAATAATGATGCGCCAGCGCCGGGGAAACCGCGGCGCGCCGGGCGATCTCGGCCATGGTCACGCCGAGCGAGCCCTCGCCGTCGATCGCGTCGATCGCCGCGCGGATCAGCGCGCCGCGCCGCTCGTCCTCCATGCTGCGTCTCGTCATCGCGGCCGTCCCGTCGCCTGTCTTTTCGGAGCAAGCGTATTGTTGATTGACTGATCAATCAACCGGTGGAGGGCGGCAAGTTTCGGGGAGAGCGGCGGCGCGGGCGTTGAACCGTCACGCGGGGCGTATAGGCTGGCCCGCATCGCGTCCTTCCCGGAGACCGCCATGACGAAGCCCTTCGCCCGCCGTTCCGCCCGCCTGCCCGCCGGTCTTGCGGCCCTGCTGGCCGCAGTCTGCCTCGCCGGCCCCGCCAGCGCCGAGTTCCGGCTGCGCGTCCTCCACACCAACGACATCCACTCGCGGCTGGAGCCGATCAACAAGCAGGATTCCACCTGCGGCGCGAAGGACCAGGCCGCCGGCGCCTGCTTCGGCGGCACCGCGCGGCTCGCCACGGCGATCGGCCGCGAACGCCTGCCCGCCTCGCTGCTCCTCGATGCCGGCGACCAGTTCCAGGGCTCGCTGTTCTACACCCACTATCTCGGGCAGGAGGTCGCCGAGCTGATGGGCCGCCTCGGCTACGACGCCATGGCGGTCGGCAACCACGAGTTCGACAATGGCGTGCCGGTGCTGCAGCGCTTCGCCGAAGCCATCGGCTTTCCCTTGCTGATGGCCAATGCCGATCTCTCGAAGGAACCCGGCCTTGCCGCCCGCATCAAGCCGCACGCGGTCCTCACCGTCGCCGGCGAGAAGATCGGCGTGATCGGCCTGACGCCCCAAAACAACCAGGAACTGACCAGCGCCGGCACGACTATCGCCTTCCAGGACCCGGTCGACACCGCCCGGCGCGAGGTCGCGGCCCTCACCGCCGAGGGGGTGACCAAGATCATCCTCCTCAGCCATTCCGGCTACGCCGTCGACCAGCGGATCGCCGCGGAGGTCGACGGCATCGACCTCATCGTCGGCGGCCACTCGCACACATTGCTGTCGAACAGCGTGCCGACCGCCGGCGGCCCGTCGCCGACCTTCGTCGCCGCCCCCGGCGGCACGAAAGTGCCGATCGTCCAGACCGGCGCCTATGGCCGCTATCTCGGCAAGGTCGACCTCGTCTTCGACGACAAGGGCGTCGTCACCGAGGCGGTCGGCGAGCCGATCCTTCTCGACCAGGCGATCCCGGAGGACCCGGCGATCAAGGCCCGGATCGCCGAGCTCGCCAAACCGCTCGACGCCGTCCGCAACACCGTGGTCGGAAAGACGGCGGCGCCGATAGAGGGCAGCGCCGCCTATTGCCGGACGCAGGAATGCACCATGGGCGACCTCGTCACCGACGCGATGCTCGCCAAGGTGAAGGACCAAGGCATCGAGATCGCCATCACCAATGGCGGGGGCCTGCGCGCCTCGATCGACGGCGGCGAGATCACCATGGGCGAGGTGCTGACCGTGCTGCCGTTCCAGAACACCCTGGCGACCTTCACCTTGAAGGGCGCCGACATCGTCGCGGCGCTGGAGAACGGCGTCTCGCAGGTCGAGACCGGTGGCGGCCGCTTCCCGCAGGTCGCGGGCCTCGAATTCGACTGGTCGCTTGCCGGCACGGCGGGCGAGAGCCGGATCAAGGCGGTGCGGGTGGTCAAGGACGGCCGCGCGACGCCGATCGACCCGGCGGCGGACTACCGGGTGGTCACCAACAACTTCATGCGCAATGGCGGCGACGGCTATGCCGTCTTCGCCTCGGCGGGCCGCGACACTTACGACTTCGGCCCGACGCTCGACAGCGTCCTCGCCGACTATCTCGGCAAGGGCCCGTTCGCGCCGCCGGCGGGCGTGCGGATCCGGCTGGTGCCGTAAGCCGCGGGGTCAGCCCCGCTCGGTGAAGAGCACGCGGTGGTCGAGCAGGAACTTTGCGAAGAACGGCAGGCTCGCCGCGCCGATCTCGCGGGCGCTGGCGCCGATCGTGCCAGGCTGGACGCGGATCGGCGACAGGCCCTCGCGGCGGATCTCGGCAAGCTTTGCCTGCGTCGCCGCAACCAGGCGGTCGCGCACCTCGAGCGGGATCGAGCCGTCGATCACTGCGCATTCGAAATCGTAGACCGACATTGCCGAGACGATGGCGTGGGCGAGGCCGAAAGCCGCCGTCTCCAGCCAGCGGTCGAGCAGCGGACCGAGCTCGGGCCATTGGCCGTCATCGTTCCAGAGATCGCGCGGGTTCATGCCGGCGGCGCGCATCTCCTGCTCCAGAAGATGGATCGAGGCGGAGTGGATCAGCTGGCGGTGGCCGGCGGGGGCGCCATCCGGCCCGGCCGGCCGCGGCACGGGCATCGAGCCCAGCGCGCCGGCATTGCCGTTGCGGCCGACCACCAGATTGCCGTCGATGACGATGCCGCCGCCGACGAAGGTGCCGACGTAGAAATAGACGTAATCGGTGCTGCGCGTCGTGCCGAAGACATGCTCGGCGGCGCAGGCGGCCGTCGCGTCATTGGCCAGGTCGACGGAATAGCCGGTGAGGCTCGCCAGCTCGGCGGTGATGTCGAGCCCGCGCCACTCGTCCATCTCGCCGGCCGGCGCGCCGATCTCCTCGCCCCATTCCCAGATCGCCGAGGGCATGGCGACGCCGACGCCGGCGATGCGGGCGCGGCCGTCGGCATCCAGCGTCTGGCGCAGCTCCGCCACCGCCGCAACGACGAACTGCTTGATCGCGCCGAGCACCGGCAGGGGATAGCTCGCCCGCCGCCGTTCGCGGATCACCCCGACGAAATCCATCAGCACCAGTTCGACCGAGCGCCGGCCGAGCTTCAGGCCGAGCGAGAAGGCGCCATCGGGATTGAGCCGCATCGGGATCGAGGGCTGGCCGACCCGGCCGCGTCGCGGCGCGTCGCGCAGCACCAGCTTCTGGCGCTCGAGCTCGCGCATGATCACCGAGGCCGTCTGCGGGGACAGGCCGGTGCGCCGGGCGATGTCGGCCTTGGCCAGCACGCCGTTACGCCGGATCAGCGACAGCACGGCCCGCTCGTTGTGGGCCCGCAGCCCGGACTGGTTGGAGCCGCGCATGCGCTCTCCCGCCCCTTCCTCCGCGAATGGCTCGGTCACGTCGCTCATCTCTCCCCCCCCTACGGCGCAGCCGGGTTCTTTCCCGGCCGCCCCACCTCCGCCGCCGGACGTCTCTTGAAGTGCGCACAAGCCCGATGAATCGCGCTGCCCGGTGCTGTCGTGACATGCCATCCCGACTTGCCAGCCCGTCTGCTTCAGGTCATCCTTGCTGACCATCGTTGTGGGGGCCTGTCGGCAGACAGTTCAGCGGCACCCGGGCAAGGACGCAAGACCTTGACCAGCTTCATCCGGAAGTTGGTCCAGCGCCTTCGGGGTGTCAATATTTAAATCCACTTGATTTATTTAAGTTGACAGGGCGTCACTTTGCCGCTTTCCTTGCCGCCAACCTGTCGCGGCGGCGCGCCGTGACGCGGTCAACCGTCGCCGTGCGGGAGCGCGGCGGCATCGGATCATATCTGGGAGGATATCCGTGACGCTTCGCTCGCTTCTCGCCACCACCGCCATTGCCGCCTTCGCCGCACTCGGCGTGCTCGCCACCCCGGCCAGCGCCCAGACCAGCCCGCTGGTCTGCCTGATCACCAAGACCGACACCAACCCGTTCTTCGTCAAGATGAAGGAAGGCGCGCTCGCGAAAGCCAAGGAACTCGGCGTCACGCTGCAGACCTATGCCGGCAAGATCGACGGCGACACCGAGAGCCAGGTCGCGGCCATCGAGAGCTGCATCGCCGGCGGCGCCAAGGGCATCCTTATCACCGCGTCCGACACCAAGGGCATCGTCCCCTCGGTCAAGCAGGCGCGCGATGCCGGCATCATGGTGATCGCGCTCGACACCTCGCTCGAGCCGATCGACTCCGCCGACGCGACCTTTGCCACCAACAACTTCACCGCCGGCGAGCTGATCGGCCAGTGGGCCAAGTCGACGCTCGGCGACAAGGCCGCCGATGCCCGCATCGCCTTCCTCGACCTGATCCCCTCCCAGCCCTCCGTCGACGTGCTGCGCGACCAGGGCTTCATGAAGGGTTTCGGCATCGACACCAAGGATGCCAATGTCATCGGCGACGAGGATGACAAGCGCATCGTCGGCCACGACATCACCAATGGCAACGAGGAAGGCGGCCGGACCGCGATGGAGAACCTTCTCCAGAAGGATCCGACGATCAACGTCGTCTACACCATCAACGAGCCGGCGGCGGCTGGTGCCTACGAGGCGCTGAAGGCGGTCGGTGCCGAGAGCAATGTGCTGCTCGTCTCGATCGACGGCGGCTGCCCGGGCGTCAACAACGTCAAGGACGGCATCATCGGCGCGACCTCGATGCAGTATCCGCTGAAGATGGCCGCTTTCGGCGTCGAGGCGATCAAGAAGTTCGCCGACACCGGCGAGAAGCCGAAAGTCACAGAAGGCCTGAACTTCACCGATACCGGCGCCGACCTCGTCACCGACAAGCCGGTCGACGGCCAGAAGTCGATGACCTCGGCCGACGCGCTGAAGGCCTGCTGGGGCTGATTGATCGCCCGGTCAGCTCTGCTGGCCCGGTACTTGCCTGCTTGGCTGACGTCATCGGCCCGGCCGGCATGACTTGGCTTGCCGGCGTCGATCCGCACGTTCCGCGAGACTGCGGGCGGGAGGGGGTGTTCGCGCCTTCCCGCCGATGCGGGGGCCGCGCCCATCGGGCCGGCGGCTCTCTTTTCCCGATATTCCCGGACAGACTTCGAAAGGTGAGGCGATGAGCGACACCCCCCGCCCGGCGACCCCGCAGCGCAGCCCCAGCGACTTCGAGGCGGCCGCGGCAAAGAGCGATACGCGGGTTGCCGAGTTCGAGACGAACAATGGCGGCGGCCTTGCCCGCTTCCAGCACTTCCTGCACGCCAACCCCACCATGGTGCCTGTCTTGGTGCTGCTGGTCAGCGTGGCGGTGTTCGGCGTGCTGCTCGGCAGCCGGTTCTTTAGCCCGCAGACGCTGAACTTCATCCTGCAGCAGGTGACGCTTGTCGGCATCATCGGCGTCGCGCAGACCCTCGTGATCGTCACCGCCGGCATCGACCTCTCGGTCGGCGCGATCATGGTGCTGTCCTCGGTGGTGATGGGCCAGTTCGCCACCCGCTACGGCTTGCCGGCGCCGCTTGCCATCGCCTGCGGCCTCGCCGTCGGCACCTTCTGCGGCTTCATCAACGGCTTCCTCATCGCTCGGCTGAAGCTGCCGCCCTTCATCGTCACCCTCGGCACCTGGTCGGTGTTCCTGGCGACGAACTTCATCTATTCCGCCAACGAGACCATCCGCGCCCAGGACATCGCCAGCGCCGCGCCGCTGCTGCAGTTCCTCGGCCAGACCTTCAAGATCTTCGGCGCCACCTTCAGCTATGGCGCCGTGTTCATGGTGCTGCTGGTCGTCCTGTTCTTCTACATCCTCAACAACACCGCCTGGGGACGCCACGTCTACGCCCTCGGCGACGATCCGGACGCCGCCCGCCTGTCCGGCATCTCGACGACGAAGACGCTGATCTCGGTCTACGTCGTCGCTGGCTTCATCTGCGGCCTCGCCGGTTGGGCACTGATCGGGCGCATCGGCTCGGTCAGCCCGACCTCCGGCCAGGAGGCGAACATCCAGTCGATCACCGCGGTGGTGATCGGCGGCACCTCGCTCTTCGGTGGCCGCGGCTCGGTGTTCGGCACGCTGATCGGCGCCCTCATCGTCGGCGTCTTCGCCATGGGCCTCCGGATCTGGGGCACCGACCCGCAATGGACGCAGCTCACCGTCGGCGCGCTGATCATCCTCTCCGTCGCCGCCGACCAGTGGATCAGAAAGGCTTCCGCATGACCCCGCAGCTCGTTCTCTCCGCCCGCGGCCTCGTCAAGAAATATGGCCGCGTCGTCGCCATCGACCATGCCGACTTCGATCTCCGGGCCGGCGAGATCCTCGCCGTCATCGGCGACAACGGCGCCGGCAAGTCGACGCTGATCAAGGCCGTCTCCGGCGCCGTCATTCCCGACGGCGGTGAGATCCTGCTCGACGGCGCGCCGATCACCTTCACCAACCCGCAAGGCGCGCGCGACGCCGGCATCGAGACCGTCTACCAGCAGCTGGCGCTCTCGCCCGCGCTCTCGATTGCCGACAACATGTTCTTGGGCCGCGAAATCCGCCGCAAGGGTTTCCTCGGCGAGTTCCTGCGCATGCTGGACAAGCCGACCATGCGCCGCATCGCCCGCGAAAAGCTCTCCGAGCTTGGGCTGATGACCATCCAGAACATCGACCAGCCGGTGGAGACGCTGTCGGGCGGCCAGCGCCAGGGCGTCGCCGTGGCGAGAGCCGCAGCCTTCGGCTCCAAGGTGCTGATCCTCGACGAACCGACCGCGGCCCTCGGCGTGAAAGAGTCCCGCCGCGTCCTCGACCTCATCCTCGAGGTGCGCTCGCGCGGCCTGCCGATCGTCCTCATCTCGCACAACATGCCGCATGTCTTCGAGATCGCCGACCGCATCCACATCCACCGCCTCGGCCGCCGCCTCTGCGTCATCGACCCTAAGAGCGCGTCGATGTCCGACGCGGTGGCGCTGATGACGGGGGCGAAGGCACCGGAAGCGACGATGATGGCGGCGTAAGGCCCCGCCATCGTGGTCATCAAAGGTAAGTGTCGACGTCCATACGCTGGTGAAGAACGCGCATAATCTCAATGCCGGCATCAACACGGCGGTAGAAGATGAGATGCGACCTCACGGGGTAGCGGTAGTAGCCGAGGCTGATCTCGTCGACCCTCCGGCCAAGTTCGGGAGAGCGGGCCAGTCGCTGCATGGCACTGTCGATTTCGAGGATATAGCGATCGGCTTGGTCGGTAGACCACCGCTCGGCCGAGTAGAGGAAGATGCCGTCAAGGTCGGCACTCGCCTTCGGGTTTAGAAGAAGCTCAGAGCCCGTATTTGGCATGCATATCGGCGAGGAAAGCCTGGCTGTCGAACGGCATCGCCGGTCCGCTCTCCTCCGCTTCGATCAGCGCCTCCCGCAGGGCCTGCCGCTTGTTCTCCCGCTCCAGGAGTTCCAGCCCGGCCTGCACGACCTCGCTGACCGACGCGTAGCGGCCCTGGTTTATCGAGGCGGCGACAAAGGCGGAGAAGTGATCATCGAGAACGACCGGGGTTGTCTTTGACATGGTCTCTGGCTCCTGACGAAACCAAGACATAACCCCGGGCGCTGTCCATCTCAAGCGGAGCCGGCAGGGTCATTGCTGAGCTGGTACCAATGCTCCTCCCGCCTTCGCCGCCATCCGCCGCGCCGCCTCGTCTCCCGCAAAATGGCAGGCGCCAGAATGCCCCGGCGACACCTCGACCAGCGGCGGCAGGACCTCGGCGCAGACCGGCTCGGCGATCGGGCAGCGGGTGCGGAAGGCGCAGCCGGAGGGCGGGTTGATCGGCGAGGGCGGGTCGCCGAGGAGGAGGGTGCGGCCGCGCTGCCGGGCGATCGCCGGGTCGGGGATCGGTGCGGCGGAGAGAAGCGCGCGGGCATAGGGGTGCGCCGGGCTCTCGAACACATCGCTTCGCGCCCCGATCTCGACGATGCGGCCGAGGTAGAGCACCATGATCCGGTCCGAGATCAGCCGGACGACCGAGAGGTCGTGGCTGATGAAGATGAGGCTCAGCCCGTGCCGGTCGCGGAGGCCGGTCAGGAGGTTGATGATCTGCGCCTGGATCGAGACGTCGAGCGCCGAGACCGGCTCGTCGCAGACGATCAGCTTCGGCCGGGTGATGATCGCCCGGGCAATGCCGATGCGCTGCGCCTGGCCGCCGGAGAACTCGTGCGGGTAGCGCCCGATCATCTCCGGCGCGAGGCCGACCTCGTCCATCGCCTGCAGCACCCGCTCGCGCCGATCGGCCTTGCGCAAGCCGGGCTCTGCGACCTCCAGCGGCTCGGCGATGATGTCGCCGACCGTCATGCGCGGGTCGAGCGAGGCGATCGGGTCCTGGAAGATGATGGTGAGGTCGCGCCGCGCCTTGCGCATCTCGGCCTCGGAGAGCGCGGTGAGGTCGCGGCCTTGCCAGACGACGCGGCCGGCGGTCGGCTGGATCAGGCGCAGGATTGAGCGGCCGAGGGTGGACTTGCCGCAGCCCGATTCCCCGACGATGCCGAGCGTCTCGCCCTGGCCGAGGCTGAACGAGACGTCGTTCACCGCCTTCAGCGTGGCGCCGCGGCCGAACAGCGTGCGGCTGCGGATGGCGAAGCTGGTCGACAGGCTTTCGACGCTGAGGATCGGTTGTTTCACGTGTGACAGGTCAGGCATGGAGGCCTCCGGCGGGGACGGCGTTCACGGCGGCGTCGGCGAAGGGGTGCCAGCAGGCGGCGCGCCGGCCGGGGCCGACCTCAGCCAGCGGAGGCCGCTCGTCGGCGCAGCGCTGGGTGGCGTGCCGGCAGCGGGGATGGAAGGCGCAGCCCGTCGGCAGGTGCTGCAGGCTCGGCGGCCGGCCGGGGATCGGGTCGACGCCGGCGATGTCGCGGTCGACGCGCGGGATCGAGCGCAGGAGCGCGGCGGTATAGGGATGGGCGGGCGCTTCGAACAGATCGTTGACGCCGGCCTCCTCGACCACGCGGCCCGCATACATCACCGCGACGCGCGTCGCGATGCCCGCGACGACGCCGAGATCGTGCGTGATCAGCACCAGCGCCGTGCCGAAATCGGCGGTGAGGTCGCGGAAGAGGTCGAGGATCTGCGCCTGGATGGTGACGTCGAGCGCCGTCGTCGGCTCGTCGGCGACGATCAGCTTTGGCCGGCAGAGCAGCGCCATGGCGATCACCACGCGCTGGCGCATGCCGCCGGAGAGCTCGTGCGGATACTGCTGGAAGCGCCGCTCGGCCTCGGGAATGCCGACGCGCTTCAGCATGGCGAGCCCCGCCGCCTCGGCCTCGCGCCGGCCCATCCCCTGGTGCACCTCGAGGAGTTCCGACAGCTGCCGCTTGATCTTCATCGAAGGGTTCAGCGCGGTCATCGGGTCCTGGAACACCATGCCCATGTCCTTGCCGCGGATCTTGTCGAGCTGGCGCGGCTTCAGCGCGAGAAGGTCGGTGCCGTCCATCACCGCGCTGCCGCTGCTCGCGCCGTTGCGGGCGAGGAGGCCGAAGACGCCGTTGAAGGTCTGGCTCTTGCCCGAACCGGACTCGCCGACGATCGCCAGCGTCTCGCCCGGCAGGACGGCGAGATCGAGATCGGACACGGCCGCCACCTCGCCCTCGGGGGTCGCGAAGCGGACGGAGTAGTTTTTCAGGTGGAGGAGGGGGGCGGTCATATCAGCGTCTCGGCATCAGAGGCAGCGCGTGCGGCAGACGGACATGCCGTCCTCGCCGGTTCAGAACGCGGCACAAACGCGCCCGCTTCGTCATCCCGGACTTGACCCGGGATCCATTCCTTCGCGCTTCCCCTGCCAAATCGCTGCAATGCGCCGGTCCCCCGTCCTCGATTGCGTTCAACGATTTGGAGTGGATCCCGGATCAAGTCCGGGATGACGAAGCTGATGGGTTGGCGCGCGTTTCCGGCAGTCGAAAGCGTCATCGTCATCGTCATCCTCACCGGTCCTTCGGGTCGAAGGCGTCGCGCAGGCCGTCGCCGACGAAGGCGAAGGCGAGCAGCAGAGCGACGAGGGTGGCGCCGGGGAAACCGAGCAGCCAGGGCATCGTCTCCATCGTGTCGGCGCCCTCTGAGATCAGCGTGCCGAGCGAGGTCAGCGGCTCCTGCACGCCGAAGCCGAGATAGGAGAGGAAGCTCTCGGTGGCGATGATCTCGGGGACGGTCAGCGTCGCGAAGATCACCACCGGGCCGACGAGATTGGGAACGATGTGGCGGCGGATGATGGTGAAGGTCGAGACGCCCGAGGCGCGCGCCGCCTCGATAAACTCGCGCTCCTTCAGGGACAGCGTCTGGCCGCGCACGATGCGCGCCATGGTCAGCCATTCCAGAAGGCCGATGGCGGCGAACAGCAGGTAGACGTTACGGCCGAACATCACCATCAGGAGGATGACGAAGAGGATGTACGGCAGCGCGTACATGACGTCGACGAAGCGCATCATCGCGCCGTCGATCCGCCCGCCGAGAAAACCCGCGACGGCGCCGTAGAGAACGCCGACGACGACCGAGACGAGCGTTGCGATCAGCCCGACCATCAGCGAGACGCGGGTGCCATAGAGCGTCCGGGCAAGGAGGTCGCGGCCGTTCTGGTCGGTGCCGAAATAGTGCCCGCTCTCCCAAGAGGGCGGGGCGCGGAAGGCAGCCCAGTCCGGCGTCTCGTAGTCGAAGGGGATCAGCCAGGGGCCAATGATGGCGGCGAGGATGATGAAGGCGAGAACGAACAGCGACACCATCGCCGCCTTGTTGGCGGCAAGACGGCGCATGGCATCGCGCGTCAGCGACCGCGGCTTGCCGGCGAGCGCCGCGCTCTGGTTCTCGGCGAACGGCGCCAGCGCCTCGCGCTTGTCGACGAAGAGGCTCATCGGGTCCTGACCTTCGGATCGAGGAAGGCATAGGCGAGGTCGACCAGGAGGTTCAGGACGACGATCAGGATCATGTAGAAGACCACCGTGCCGAGCACCATGCCGTAGTCGCGGTTCAGCGCCGCCTGGATAAAGTACCGCCCGATGCCGGGAATGCCGAAGATTTCCTCGACGACGATCGAGCCGGTGAGGAGATAGCCCGCCGCCGGGCCGAGATAGGAGACCACCGGCGTCAGCGCCGGCCGCAGCGCGTGGCCGAGCACCATGCGGCGCACGCCGATGCCCTTCGCCCGCGCGGTGCGGATGAAGTTGGCGTTCAGCACCTCGATCATCGAGCCGCGCATCAGCCGCGAGATGCGCGCGGCGTGCGGCAGCGCCAGCACCGCCATCGGCAGCACCAGAAAGCGCGGCGAGCCGTCGCCCCAGCCGCCGACCGGCAGCCAGCCGAGTTTGAGCCCGAACACCAGCTGCAGGATCGGCGCGACGAGGAAGCTCGGCACCACGAGGCCCGCCATGATCACCCCGGCGATCAGGAAGTCGGCTGATTTGTTCTGGTAAAGCGCCCCGTAGATGCCGGCGGCGAGCCCGACGACCACGGCCAGCACCATCGCCCCGCCGCCGAGGATCAGCGTGTAGGGCAGGCCGATCATGATCTGCTCGGAGACGGTGAAGTCGTCGGTGGTGAAGGAGGGCCCGAGGTCGCCGCGCAGGAGGCCGGCGAGGTAGCTTAGATACTGGCCGATCAGCGGCTGGTCGAGATGATAGTGCGCGCGCAGGTTCTCGAGAATCTGCGGCGGCAACGCCCGCTCCATGTCGAACGGCCCGCCCGGCGCGAGGCGCAGCACGAAGAAACAAACGGTCACCGCGATCAGCACCACGGGGATCGCGGTCAGCAGACGGTGGAAGGCGAAACGCAGCATGCGCGCTCCTCGGTTGGACAGCGCGGTGACGACGAACCTTGGATAGGCGGGCGCCCGATCTCCCCCTTGAGGGGGAGATGTCGCCGCCAGGCGACAGAGGGGGGTGCCTGCCGCCGAGGTTCGCAAAGCGCGGGGATGCGATCGGGTCGAACTGCGGCAAGCCGGTCAGGAGGCAGAGTGCGCGGTGCGCACCCCCCTCTGCCCTGACGGGCATCTCCCCCTCAAGGGGGGAGATCGGTCTGCCGGACAGGTCCGTCTGTCCTACTCCGCCTTGGTCAGCCAGCGCGTGCGGTGCTTGTCGAAGGCGTTGTCCTCGTAGCCGGTGATCTTCGGAGAGACGACGCTGCGCGAGGCGTAGAAGTAGATCGGGATCGCGGCGGACTGGTCGAGGGCGATCTTCTCGGCCTGCTTCATGAGCTTCGCCCGCGCCGCCATGTCGGTGGTGGCGT
The DNA here is from genome assembly GCF_055730135.2 of Mesocryomonas lacus. NCBI lineage: Bacteria > Pseudomonadati > Pseudomonadota > Alphaproteobacteria > Hyphomicrobiales > Aurantimonadaceae > Mesocryomonas > Mesocryomonas lacus. Next base: position 119,785 of record NZ_JBUZWE020000007.1, read on the forward strand.
TGGCCTCGTCGAGCAGCTTGTCGAAGTCGGGGTTCGACCACTTGCCGTAGTTCATCTCGACGCCGGACTTCAGGAGGTTCAGGAAGTTGTCGGCATCGTTGTAGTCGGCGAGCCAGCCGGCGCGGCCGACGTCGAAGGAGCCTTGGCGGAGGTCTGCATAGTGCACCTTCACCTCGGTATTGGTCAGCTCGACATTGACGCCGAGCGGCTTCCACATCGAGGCGATGGCGACCGCCAGGCGCTTGTGGTTCTCGTCGGTGTTGTAGCGCAGCTGCAAGGTCAGCGGCTTGTCGGCGCCGAAGCCGGCTTCGGTCAGCAGCGCCTTCGCCTTCTCCAGCTTCTCGCCATAGGAGAGGTCCGCCCAGTCGACGCGCTGGTCGGCGCCCTCGTAGTTCGCCATGCCCGGCGGCACCCAGCCATAGGCCGGCAGCTCGCCGGTGCCCAGAATCTGCGGGCCGATCACCTCGCGGTTGATCGCCATCGACAGCGCCTGGCGCACGCGGACATCGTTAAAGGGCGGCTTCGAGGAGTTGACGACGTAGTAGTAGAGGCCGGCGAAGGGGGCGACATGCGCCTGGCCCGGCATGCTCTCCTGCAGCCACTGGTACTGGTCGGTCGGGAAGGCGGTGATCACGTCGAACTCGCCGGCGCGGTAGCGGCGGAGCGCGGCGGCCTGGTCCTCCAGCGTGAAGAACTTCACGCCGTCGATCTTCAGGTCCTTGGCGCCGCGCCATTCCGGGTTCTTCGCCGTCAGCACGTGGCTGCCCGGGATCCACTCGACCGGCTTGTACGGGCCGTTGGTGACGATGTTGGCGACCTGGACCCAGGCGTCGCCCTTTTCCTTGATCAGGTGCTCCGGCAGCGGATAGGCGGTGTAATGGGTCAGCGCGCCGAGGAAATAGGGCGTCGGCCGCTCCAGGGTGATCTCCAGCGTCTTGTCGTCGATCGCCTTGACGCCGAGCTGGTCGATGTCGGTGATCTTGCCGGTGTTGATGCCTTCGGCATTCTTGATGGGGTATTGCAGGTAGGCGTATTCGGCCGCGTTCTTCGGGTCCATCAGCCGCTTGAACGAGAACACGAAGTCCGACGCCTTCACCGGCTGGCCATCCGACCACTTGTCGTCGGCGCGAAGCTTGAACGTGTAGGTCAGCTTGTCGTCGGAGAGGGTGTAGCTTTCCGCCTGGCCGAGGATCGGCTCGGCCTTGGCGTCCTCGGTCATCAGGCCTTCGAAGATGTCGCCGGACACGCGGTCTTCCCAGTCGCCCGAGAGCTTCTGCGGATCGAGCGACGTGACGTCGCCGCCATTGTGGAGGTTCAGCTGGTTGGCCTGCGCTGCGCTAAGGCCAAGGACCGTCGCCAGAGCGAAGACACTGGCCGTGCGGGTGAAGGACCTCTGAAAAAGCGTCATCGTCGACCTCTCAGCTGGGCAAACCGGTTGCCGTTGGCGACGGCGGCTGCCGTCTTTGGGCCATCAATCATCCTCTTCTCGCCTTTGTCCAGCCATGGCAGGTCGAACTGACGGTCAGCTTTCTACACGTGTGGTCCCCCGCGCTGGAGCGTAAAACAATTATCAGATCAGGGGCTTAGTGCAGTCTGGAATGCTTCTGATGACGTTGCCCAGCTGTCATGTTCCGTGGCGGACGGGGTCATTTTTCAAAGGCTGACTTAGCAATTCGATCGCGCCCGCCTGCTTCGCTGTCTGTGCCCCGACCGTGCCTGACACCTGCGTGAGCAATGAAACCCCGGCTGGTCCACCGCATTCCGGCAAGGGTGTATGCGCCGAGCGCAGCGCCCTCGACAGGTTGCAATGGGCAGCCTGAACCAGGGAGAACACCATGCCGATCGACCGCAGGACCCTCTTGACGCTCACGGGCGCCGCCGCGGCCGCAAGCCTCGTCACACCGCTTCGCCCGGCCGCCGCGGCGACTGGCGCTGCGAACGCTGCCCTGCAGCAGCCCAAGCTCCCCTATGCCGAAGACGCGCTGGCGCCGACGATTTCCGCCCGCACCGTCGCCCTTCATTACAACAAGCACCACAAGTCCTATTTCGACAAGCTGGCGGAACTTGCCCCCGGCACGCCCTACGCCGACATGACGCTCGAGAAGATGATCACCGAGTCGAAGGCCAAGGGCGACCAGGCGATCTTCGACAATGCCGGCCAGGCCTGGAACCACATCTTCTATTGGAACCAGTTCGAAGGCGGCGCTGCTGCCCCGGAAGGCGCCTTCCTCGAGGCGGTGAACCGCGATTTCGAGAGCGTCGACGGCTTGAAGAAGGCGATGGTCGCGCAGGCCGGCAAGGTGTTCGGCACTGGCTGGGTCTGGCTGGTCTCCGATGGCGGCAAGCTCGAGATCCTCGGCCTGCAGGATGCCGGCAACCCGATCGCCGAGGGCAAGACGCCGCTGGCCGGCATCGACGTCTGGGAACACGCCTATTATCTCGACTACGAGAACCGCCGCCCGGCCCACGTCCAGGCGGTCCTCGACAAGCTCGTCAACTGGAAGTTCGTCGGCGACCAGATGAAGGCCTGAGCCTTTCCGCCAGCACTGGCCAGTTGGATCTGGCCAGTGCCTGAGGTCAGCGCGGCGCGCGCTTGGCAAGTATCCGCTGAAGCGTGCGCCGGTGCATCGACAGGCGCCGCGCCGTCTCCGAGACGTTGCGCTCGCAGAGTTCATACACCCGCTGAATATGCTCCCAGCGCACGCGGTCCGCAGACATCGGGTTCGCCGGTGGTTCGGCGCGGTCGCCCGGCAGGCGCATCAGTGCGGCGATGACCTCGTCGGCATCCGCGGGCTTGGCGAGATAGTCGATCGCACCAAGCTTCACCGCCGTCACGGCCGTCGCGATGTTGCCGTAACCGGTGAGCACCACGACGCGGGCGTCGGCACGCAGCTTCTGCAGGGCCTCGATGACGTCGAGCCCGTTGCCGTCGCCCAGCCGCATGTCGACGACGGCGAAGGCCGGCGCGGCCGCGGTGATCTCGGCGATCCCCTGGGCTACGCTGTCGGCGGTGCGTACGCTGAAGCCGTGCTGTTCGAGCGCGCGGCTCATCCGCTGCAGGAACGGCCGGTCGTCGTCGACGACCAGCAGCGAGTGATCGCCACCGGGAAAATGAACCTGGGCGAGCCCGCCAATTTCTTCGTCCATGGGCATTCCCGTTCTCCCTCTACCGGACCATCGGCGCCCGGCCTGCGATGAATTTTCAGCGATATCGAACTGTGGCAGATCAAGGGCAAGTGGCGCGGCAGGCCTGTGGCGGCAAGGCTTGTGACGTCACCGTGACCCTCAGTCCCGCGGCCTGCGCTGTCTCTCGGTGAAGGTCGCGATCGGCCAGACGATTTCGACCGAGGCGCCGCGGGCATCCCGGCGGTTGCCGAAAGTGATGCTCGCACCCGAGCGCTCCAGCAGCGTCTTGGCGATGAACAGGCCGAGGCCGAGCCCGCCGCCGGCCTTGCGATCGCTGCGTTCGCGGTGCGACATGTAGGGATCGCCGATCCGCGCCAGCGTCTCCGACGAGAAGCCCGGCCCGTCGTCGAGCACCAGCAGCCGGACGTTTCTCTCCGACCAGGCGACGTGGATGGTCACCTCGGTCTCGGCGAAGTCGACGGCGTTCTCGACGATGTTGCCGAGCCCGTAGACGACGCCGGCATTGCGGTGCATCACCGGCTCGCTGTCGCCCTGGTCGCCTGCCGCGACGTGGATGGCGACGCCGAAATCACGGTGCGGCTCCGACACTTCCTCGACCAGCGAGAGCAGCGGCAGCCGCGCCATGTGCTCTTCCGACGACAGCGTCGTCAGCTGCCGCAGGATGGCGCGGCAGCGGTCGGACTGCGCGATCAGGAGGTCGACGTCCTCGCGCTGCGGATCGCCGGCACGCGTCAGCCGGCCCATCTCCTTGGCGACGAGGCTGATCGTCGCGAGCGGCGAGCCGAGCTCGTGCGCGGCGGCGGCGGCCAGGCCGTCGAGCGCCGAGAGATGCTGCTCGCGCTGCAGCACCAGCTCGGTCGCCGCGAGCGCCTCGGACAGCGAGCGCGCCTCGGCCGCGACGCGGTAGACGTAGAGGCCGGAAAAAATCAGCGTAGAGACGATCGCGAACCAGAGGCCGCCGACATAGGAGGGCGGCAGCGTCAGCTCGGCGCCGTGCGGCCAAGGCACCGGCAGGTGCGAGAAGGCGAGCACCGTCGCCGCCAAGATCGACAGGATGGCAAGGCCCACCGTCGTCAGCGGCGGCTGCGTCGCCGATGCCATCACCACCGGCACGATGAGGAAGACCGAGAACGGGTTCTGGATGCCGCCGGTGATGTAGAGGAGCCCGGTCGGCTGCAGCACGTCGAAGGTAAGGATCGCCACCGCCGCCCAGGGCGACAGCCGCCGGCTGAGCGGATAGCGCAGCGTCAACACGATGTTCAACGCGGCCGACAGCCCGATCAGGATGAAGCACAGCTCGACCGGGAAGGGATACCACAGCCCCCAGGCGACGAAGGCGCAAGCGGCGGTCTGACCGGCGACCGACAGCCAGCGCAGCTTGGTCAGCGTCGCCAGCCGAAGGCGCTGGCTTTCGTGCATGCCCGTCACGTAGCGCGGCAGGCCGATGGTGAAGCTCGATCGGGCGGTATCTTCCAGCATGCCCCAGCCATACTCCCGCCGCTGCCCGGCGACCAGACCCGGCGCGCGGCAAGCCGCCCTGCGGGCGCTGGCCACGCTCTTAAGTGCCGCGTGGCTTCGCCCTGGCGGTCGGCGGCGCCTCGGCCGGGTTCTCCGGCCAGGAATGGCGGGGATAGCGGCCGCGCAGGTCGGCCCGGACGTCGCGCCAGGAGCCAGCCCAGAAACCGGGCAAGTCGCGCGTGATCTGGATCGGCCGGTGCGCCGGCGACAGGAGTTCCAGCGTCAGGGGCAACCGCCCGTCGGCGATCGCGGGGTGCGTCGTCAGGCCGAAAAGCTCCTGCACCCGCACCGCCAGCACCGGCCCTTCCTCCTCGTAGCGGATCGGCAGATGCGAGCCGGTCGGCGCGTCGAAGTGGGAGGGCGCCAGCGCGTCGATCCGCCGCTGCAGATCGTATGGCACGCGTGCCTTCAGCGCCTCGGCGAGCACCCCGGGTGGGATCGCCGACAGCTTCGTCACCCCCGGCAGGAAGGGCATCAGCCAGTTCTCCAGCGTCGCCAGCAGTCCGGCTTCGGCCATGTCCGGCCAAGGCGGGCCGATGGCAGCGGCGAGAAAGCGCAGGCGCCGCAGCAGGCGTTCACCCTCGGTCCCGAAAGGCAGGCAGGCAAGCCCACGCTCGCGAATGCCGCCGGTGAGCGCCGCCGTGGCGGCCGCCCCGTCCGGCACCGGCACCTGCGCCTCCGACAGCGTCGCGCGGCCGAGCCGCCTGAGGCGCTTCGCCCGAACCTGGCCGCTCGGGGCATCGAAGACGACGCTGATCTCGTCGGTGATCCGCCCGGCGAACAGCGTCTCCAGTGTTTCACGTGAAACGCCGGCGGCCGAGAAGATCCGCCCGGCCTTCGCTTGCCCCTGAAGTTCGGCCACCACCAGCAGCGGCGCCGCCGCAAGGCCAGACGCGCCGTCGACCATGCCGCCGCGCCCATTGGCGAGGACGAAGCTGCCCCGTGCCCCGCGCGCCACCGCCACCCTGTCGGGAAAGGCCAGCGCCAGGAGGCCGCCCGCGTCGAGGGCGTCGGCGCTGTCGTCATCCCCCGCCGGTCCGGACTGGTCGAGGATGCGGCGCACCAGCTGCATCGCCGTTCGGCCGCGCGGGCCGCGGTCGGCGCGAAAACGCCGCAGCCGCTCGGTGATGTCCACCTCGGTGCCGCCGAGGCCGCGCTCGGTGAGGAGCACGGCGATCTCCGCCGCCAGCCGACGCGCCGGCCCGGCGCCGACCACCATGCGCGCCAGCCGCGGCGGCAGCGGCAGGATGCGCATCGCGGCACCATCCGCGGTCAGCCGGCCGTCACCATCCAGCGCCCCGAGGTCCTGCAGCAGGAGCTTCGCCTCGGTCAGCGCCGGGATCGGCGGCGGATCGAGGAAGGCAAGCGTCCGCAGGTCGGCGACCCCCCAGGCGGCGGCGTCGAGGACGAGGCCGGAAAGGTCCGAGGACAGGATTTCCGGCCGGTCGAACGGCTCCAGCGCCTGCTCCTCGCGCCACAGCCGGATCGCCGTGCCCGGCCCGGTGCGGCCGGCGCGGCCAGCGCGCTGGTCGGCGGAAGCCTTCGACACCCGCACCGTCTCCAGCAGCGACAGCCCGGTCGCCGGCTCGAACCGCGGCTGGCGGCGCAAGCCTGAATCGATGACGACGCCGATCCCGTCGATGGTGAGCGAGGTCTCGGCGATCGAGGTGGCCAGCACGATCTTGCGCGACCCCGCCGGCGCCGGCCGCACGGCGATGTCTTGCGCGGCGCCCTCCATCGCCCCGAACAGCGGCGCGACGGCGAGCGTCGGCGAGGCCAGCGGCGCGAGGCGCTCGGCGACGCGCTCGATCTCGCGCTGGCCCGGCAGGAAGACGAGGAGGCTGCCGGTCTCCTCCACCAGCGCCGCCCGCACCGCCTCGGCCACAACGTCCTCGATCGGCTGCGCCGCCGGGCGGTCGCGGTGGCGGACGGTGACGGGAAAGGCGCGCCCGAGGCTCTCGATCACCGGCGCCGCGCCGAGAAGGCTTGCGACGCGCGCGCCGTCGAGCGTCGCCGACATCACGAGGAGGCGCAGGTCGTCGCGCAGCGCGCCTTGCACGTCGAGCGCCAGCGCCAGCGCGAAGTCGCCGTCGAGCGAACGCTCGTGGAACTCGTCGAAGACGACGAGGCCGACCCCATCGAGATCGGGCGAGCCAAGGATCATGCGGGTGAAGACGCCCTCGGTCACCACCTCGATGCGGGTGCGGGCGGAGACTTTGGTGTCCATCCGCATCCGCCAGCCGACGGTGCCACCGACTTCCTCGCCAAGGAGCTCGGCCATGCGCCGCGCCGCCGCCCGCGCCGCCAGCCGCCGCGGCTCGATCAGCACGATTTTGCGCCCCGCGAGAAAGCCGGCGCCGAGGAGCTCGAGCGGCACCAGCGTCGTCTTGCCGGCGCCCGGCGGGGCGACCAGCACCGCGTTGCGCCCGCCCTGAAGCGCCTGGCCGAGCTGCGGCAGGACGTCGGCGACCGGCAGGTGGGGCATCGCGGGCTTCATCGTGCCGCCCCTGTGACCGGCGTGTTGGAGCGCGAGGCCGAAGATTCACCGGTGATCTCTCCGGTGCCGAGGTCGAACACGGCGCCTCCTGCGGCCTCGGTGTCGGCGCGGTCGTGGGTGACGAGGATGGCGGGAATGCCGGTCTCGCGGATCATCGCGAAGACGAGGCCGCGCACGCTCTGCCGGAGCGCCGTGTCGAGCCGCGAGAACGCCTCGTCGAGGAGCAGGGCTTTCGGGGCGGCGAGCAGCGTGCGGCCGAGCGCCACCCGGGCCGCCTCGCCGCCGGAGAGCGTCGCGGGATCGCGGTCGAAGGCGCCGGCAAGGCCGATCCTCGCCAGCATGGCCTCGGCCTCCGCCCGCCGGCGGGCGCGTCCCTTGACCGCGGGGCTGAGGCCGAAGACGAGGTTCTCGCCGACGGAGAAATGCGGAAACAGCAGCGCATCCTGGAAGAGGAGGCCGATGCCGCGCGCTTCCGGGGCCAGGGCGGTGATGTCGCAGCCGCCGAGGAGCACTCGGCCCGACCCGGTGAAGGCCGGGTCGAGGAAGCCGCCGACGAAGGCGAGGAGGCTCGACTTACCGGCGCCCGACGGGCCCATGACGCTAAAAATCTCGCCGGGCGCGATGCTGCGGTCGAGCGTCAGCAAGCGGCGGCCCTCTAGGGCGATCGTGAGGGCGTCGAGGACGAGCATCACGCCCTCATGCCGCGCCTCTGGCGGTGAAGCAAGGCCGGCAGGAGCGTTGCGGCGGCCAGCACCAAGCAAGGCAGCGCCGTCTGCAGCAGCGCGTAGACGCCGATCAGCCGCCGGTTGCCGCCGCTCGCCAGCGCCACGGCCTCGGTGGTGATGGTCGGCAGCCGTCCGGCGCCGATCAGCAGCGTCGGCAGGTATTGACCGACCGAGACGGCGAAGCCGATGGCGAAGGCGGTGGCGAGCGGCGCTAGCAGCAGCGGCAGCCGGATCCGGACGAGGACATTCCAGCGCGGGCGGCCGAGCGATGCCGCCATCCGCTCGTAGCGCGGGTCCAGCGCCTCGAAAGGTGCCGCCAGCGCCAGCGCCACATAGGGCACGACGAAGACGAGGTGGACGCCGACGAGGAGCGGCAGGCTGGGCGAGAGGCCGGCCACGAGCACCAGCCATTGCAGGCCGAAGACGAAGGCGACCTGCGGCACGATCAGCGGCAGATAGAGCAACCCGGCGACCGTCGGCGTCAGGAGCGCCGGCGCCTTTCGCGGAAGCGCGCCCGGCGTCTCGCCTGTCGCGTCGCCCGGCGCCCGGGGGCGGGCGCGGTTCCGGCGTCGCGCTTCGAGCAGACCGACGACGAGGACGAGCGCCAGGCCTGCCGACGCTCCCGCGACGAGCGCACTGGTGCCGAGCGGACCGGCCGCGCCGGCGAGCGCCGAGGTCCAGGCGCGCGCGGTAAGCGTCGTCGGGAGGATAGATGGAAAGCCCCAGGGACCGGCGAAGGACCAGAGCGCCAGCGCCGCGAGGCCGAACAGAGTTAGCCCGCCCGCCAGCAGCACCGGCGCGATCGACACGCGTCTGAGCCCACCATCAGCCTGTCCCCGCCACCCCCTGGCGGCCATTCTTCGGCAGAGGCGGGCGCCGGCCAGCTCAAGGCCGAGCCAGAGCCCGAGCACCGCGAGCGTCACCGCGCATTGCAACAGCGTGCCGGCCGAGGCCATGAAGCGCAGCGACAGGTCGGGATCGCCGATCCAGTCAACCAGCCGCACCGCGAGCGGCGCCGGCGTCGAGGGCCCGAGGATCACCGCCACATCCACCACCGAGGAAGCGTAGGCCGCGACCGCCAGCACCGGCAGGCGGATCTGGCGGTAGACCGCCGGCCAGACCGCCAGCGTGAAGCCCGCCATCCGGCCATAGCCGAGCGCGCGCGCCAGCCGCAGCCGGCGTTCCGGATCGGCCTGCGGCAAGGCGGCAAAGATGACGAGGAGCAGGAAGGGCAGTTCCTTGACGACGAGGCCCGCCATCATGGCGAGGCCCAGCGGATCGCCGGGCACCGGCAGGTCCGGCGGTGCATTGAGGCCAAGCGGGCCGGCGGCGAGGCGGACGAGCAGGCCGGACGGCGCGATCAGCAGCGCGACGCCGAGGGCGGCCGCCGCATGCGGCACCGCCATCAGCGGCCCCATCGCCTGCCGCGCCCGGCGGAAGGCCGGCGTGCCGGCAAACCCCGCGACGAAGAGCAGCGCCGCGCCGACCGAGATCAAGGTGGTGAGGAGGCCGCTGGCGAGGCTGAGGCCGGCGGAGGTCCAGAGACCAGGCACGGCGAGGAGGTCGCGGAAAGGCTGCAGCGACAGCATGGTGCCGCCGAGCGCCGGCAAATAGCCGAAGGCCGGCAGCACGGCACCAGCAAGGCCCACCAGCACGGGCAGCGCGAGAATGGCCGCCAGCAGCGGAGGGGCCGAACCCCCAAGCCGCCAGCGGTCGGGCCTTGCGGGCTGGCCGACGCTCACCACGGTGACCTCCGGGGAAGCACTGCCCAGGATGCGGACGTCAGCGGGTGTCGTGAAAGCGGCATGTGGCGATCTCCAGGCTCTGGCTGTCGCCCGTGCCACTGACCCGGTAGACCAGCCGGTGCTCCTGGGTGATCCGGCGTGACCACCAGCCCTTGAGGTCCCCCATCAGCGGCTCCGGCTTGCCGATGCCCTTGCACGGCATGCGCAGGCTCTGCTCGATCAGTTCGTTGACCCGGGCAAGCTCGGCACCGCCTTTGGCCACCCACACCTGATAGTCGGCCCGGGCGTCAGGGGAAAAGACGAGCTTCACTCCCGGGCGAGATCGGCGACCTCGCCTTGCCCGGCATCCAGCGCGGCGATGGAGCGGCGCAGGCGCTCGGCATTGGCGGGGGAGCTGAGGAGGTGCAGCGTTTCACGCATGCCCTCCCATTCCGAGAGAGCCATGATCACCATCGGCTCGCGGTTCTGCCGCGTCACCACGAGCTCGGTGCGGTCGGCTTCGATCCGATCGAAATGCGCGGCCATGTTGGCGCCAAGCTCCGTGAGACTGACCGGCCGCATGCATCTCCTCCTGATCTGTACGTCATTAAGTACAGATCACGCGTCGTTTCCTCAAGTCGGTGGCATCCAGATGGATGTCCCTGTTCGGCGGCCGCTCCGATCGCGCCGGCTGCCCGGATCAGACGGTCTCGCCCACATCCATCTCAGCGGAAATCTTCGTCATTCGGTAGCAAAAGCCACTAAAATGTCCTGCGCCAGAAGCTTCCTCAAATGCACTCCAGGGGACTACCGGGAGCCTACGTCTCGCCGCCGCCACCACTGCCACGCGGCTTTCCCCGTAAGGGCCAGCGGAACGGCGACGAACGAGAACATGCCGCCAAAGACCGCGGCCCAGACCCAGCGGAACCTCAGTTCGATGAACTCGGGCGAGCCGTTGTCGTCGAAGAACGGATCGGCCGAGATCGCGAGGAAGCCCGCGACGTAGCAGGCGCCCAAGGTCATCAGCAGGAGAAACGGAGTACCCGCGAACGCACGGGCACTCCCCTTGCGGACGAGAGTCGCGACGAGCGCAAGCACGCCACCAAGTGAAAAGAGCGTCAGCAGCACGAACATCGGGGCTGCGTTCCATGTGTTCGCCAAGGAAGGAGCCACTTTCCCGGATCGAGCTCCGGAAGCGCGGCGGGACGGGCACCGGAAATGGACAATCGGGAAATGAGCGCAAAGTTCGGACCAGGGCTCACGACCACCGCTGCATCGATCCTCCGGGCTATTGCCATCGTTCTCTCACGGAACGCTTCCCGGCTTTCCAACCACAGCTTTACTTCATCCATGACCGCGCTCCCTTTCGACGTCGTCCCAGAAGTCCGACAGCAATCGCTCGAAACTCAGAAATAGCCCGCCTTCCGTCATGCCCCTGGCCGGAGCGCTACACCCCGTACCGCTTCAGCCATTCCGCCGCGATCCGCACCGTCCAGCTTGGGTGCGGCTCGGGGAGCACCGGGCCGAGCGCTTCGGGGGGGAGCGTCGCGACGCCGCGGTCGATGGCGGCGAAGGCGGCGCGGTTTTCCGGCGGGAGCTTGTCCATGGCCAGCACCGTCGGGTCGCCCCAGATCGCAGGGTCCTCCTTGCGGGCCTGCGCTTCTGGCGAGAGGAGGAAGTTCGCCACCACCTTGGCGCCAGCCTTGGCGTCCGAGTTGAAGGGGATGGCGACGAAATGCGTGTTGCCGAGCGTGCCCTTGGCAAAGGTGAAGGAGCGGACTGTGTCCGGCAGTTCGCCGGTGGCGATCGCGCCAGACGCCTCGGCCGGGTTGAAGGCGAAGATCACGCCGAGTTCGCCATCGGCCAGCATCTGCTTCATCGCAGGGTAGTTTTCCGGAAACGCCTTGCCTTGCCGCCAGAGGACCGGCGTCAGCGCGTCGAGATAGGCCCAGAGCGGGGCCGTCACCTCGGCAAAGCGCGCCTCGTCGACGGGCTTCTGCAGCACGGCGGGATCGGCCACGGTTTCCGAGAGCACCTGCTTCAGGAAGGTCGACCCGATGAAGTCCGGCGGGGCGGGGTAGGCGAAGCGTCCGGGATTGGCTTTTGCCCAGGCGAGGAGCTCGGCGGCGGACTTCGGCATCGCCTCGACCGGGCCGGTGCGGGCGGTGTCGGCGAAGAAGACGAGCTTGGCCATGCCCCAGGGCGATTCCTGACCCTTCGTCGGCAAGGTGAAGTCGGTGGTGACGGTCGGCTTGTTCTCTGTGTCGACATAGCGCCAGTTCGGCAGGCCCGTCGCAAAGCCTTCCGAGAGGAGGCCCTGGCCTTGCAGGGCAGCGAAGTTCTCGCCGTTGATCCAGATCAGGTCGACCGAGCCGCCCGTCGCCTTGCCCGCCGCCTTTTCGGCGACGATCTTGGCGACGCCGTTGGCGGTATCGTCGAGCTTCACCTGCGTCAGCGTCACGCCGAACTCGGCTTTCAGCCGCTCGCCGGCCCAGGCGAGATAGGTGTTGATCGGCTCCGACCCGCCCCAGGCGTTGAAATAGACTGTCTCGCCCCGGGCGTCGTTCAGCACCTTGTCCCAGCCCGGCGCCTCCTCGGCCCGCACCGGCACCAGCGAGAGGCTAGTCGCGAGGACGAGTGCAGTGCAAAAAGGCCATAGCCGGCGGGGCATTTGCATGATCTGTCTTCCTGCGACTGTTTCGCGCCATTCCGGCCGCGACATTGCCGCCGTGACGTCCTAGATGAACGGACAGGCTAGATGAACGAACAGGCCCGGCGAAAGCAATCGTCGCCGGCGTCCGCGCCGGACGATGTGAACGGACATGCGCGGTGACAGCGGCCCCGGGGCCGCGGACGAGGATCTGATGAGCGACGCCACCGACACCCGCAAGACCATCGTCCTCACCGGCGCCTCGCGCGGCATTGGCCATGCCACGGTGAAGCGCTTCTCGCGCGAGGGATGGCGGGTGATCACCTGCTCGCGCCAGCCCTTCGCCGAGGATTGCCCCTGGCCCGCCGGCGCCGAGGACCACATCCAGGTCGACCTGTCCGATCCCGAGGACATCGGCTTTGCCATTTCCGAAATCCGCCGCCGTCTCGAGGCCAACGGCTCCAGCCTCTCGGCGCTGGTCAACAACGCCGCGATCTCGCCAAAGGGCGACAGCGGCTCGCGGCTGGATTCCATCCAGACGCCGATGCACATGTGGCGCGACGTCTTCCAGGTGAACTTCTTCGCGCCGATCATGCTGGCGCGCGGCCTGTTCAAGGAGCTGTCGAAGGCGCAAGGCTCGATCGTCTCGGTCACGTCGATCGCCGGCGGCCGCGTCCATCCCTTCGCTGGCACCGCCTATGCGACGTCGAAGGCGGCGCTGGCCTCGCTGACCCGCGAGATGGCCGCCGACTTCGGCCCGGCCGGCATCCGCGTCAACGCCATCGCCCCCGGCGAGATCGACACCGCCATCCTCTCGCCCGGCACCGAGAAGATGATCGAGAACATCCCGCTCCGCCGCCTCGGCCAGACGTCCGAGGTCGCCGACATCATCTACTTCCTCTGCTCCAACCAGGCGAGCTACGTCACCGGCTCGGAAATCCACATCAACGGCGGCCAGCACGTCTGAGGGCGATGGCGCTGTTGGGCGCTGGACCGATGTGTCTTGAAGGTGAGCGCGGAACGCGCCAGGCTTTGACGGAGCCCGTGCGAAAATGCCAATAGACCTGCCTGCCGCTCCCGACCGAAAGCCCGTCATGACCCAACGCATCGCCGACCGGTTCCAATCCCTCGCCGCCGAAGGCCGTCCGGCGCTGGTGACCTTCCTGATGGCGGGTGACCCGGATGGCGAGACGGCGTTCGAGATCATGCAGGGGCTGCCGGCCGCCGGCGCCGACCTGATCGAGCTCGGCATGCCCTTCTCCGATCCGATGGCCGACGGGCCGGCGATCCAGAAGGCCGGGCTTCGCGCGCTGCAGGGCGGCGAGACGCTGCGCAAGACGCTGGCGACCGTCGCCCGCTTTAGGCAAGGCGACCAGGCGACGCCGGTCATCCTGATGGGCTATTTCAACCCGATCTACATCTACGGCGTCGAGGCCTTCGTCGACGCTGCCCTCAAGGCCGGCGTCGACGGCCTCATCGTCGTCGACCTGCCGCCGGAGATGGACGACGAGCTTTGCCTGCCGGCGCTCGCCAAGGGCCTCGCCTTCGTGCGCCTCGCCACCCCCACCACCGACGACAAGCGCCTGCCGGCGGTGCTGAAGAACACGTCGGGCTTCGTCTACTACGTCTCGATCAACGGCATCACCGGTGCCGCCGCGCCCGATGCGGGCAAGGTCGGCGCCGCCGTGGCGCGGATCAAGCGCCATACCGACCTGCCGGTCTGCGTCGGCTTCGGCATCCGCACGCCCGAGCAGGCGCACGCGATCGGCCACAGCGCGGACGGTGCGGTGGTCGGCTCTGCGCTAGTCGCCGCGCTCGAGAATTCGCTGGAGAACGGGCTCGCGACGCCCGCGACCAAGGAGGCGGTGCTGCAGCTGGTGCGGGCGCTTGCCGGGGGCGTTCGTAGCCCAAGCCTTGCCGAGGCCTGAATTTAAGGCCATGTGAGGCCGACGACTTGTCGGATCGCCGCAGCAAGAGCCTCTGCGTGGTGGTCGCGACCTTGCCCATCCGAACGGGATAAGACCTTGAACTGGATCACCAACTACGTCCGCCCGAAGATCACCAGCCTTCTGACCCGCTCGGAAGTGCCGGAAAACCTCTGGATCAAGTGTCCCGAGACCGGCGAGATGGTCTTCCACAAGGACCTCGAGGCCAACCAGTGGGTTATCCCCGCCTCCGGCCACCACATGCGCATTTCCGCGAAAGAGCGGCTGAAATCCTTCTTCGACGGCGGCGCCTTCGAGGCGATCGACTTGAAGAAGGTCGCGGTCGACCCGCTGAAGTTCCGCGACGAGCGGCGCTATACCGACCGGCTGAAGGACAGCCGCACGAAGACCGGCCTCGAGGATTCCATCCTCGTCGCCACCGGCGCGATCGAGACGCTGCCGATCGTCGTTGCGGTCCAGGATTTCGCCTTCATGGGCGGCTCGCTCGGTCTTGCCGCCGGCGAGGCGATCGTCACCGCCGCCGAGACCGCGGTCGCCCAGCACCGGCCGCTGGTGCTGTTCGCAGCCTCGGGCGGCGCGCGCATGCAGGAGGGCATCCTGTCCCTGATGCAGCTGCCGCGCACCACGGTCGCGGTCGAGATGGTGAAGGAGGCAGGGCTTCCCTACATCGTCGTCCTCACCAACCCGACCACCGGCGGCGTCACCGCCTCCTATGCCATGCTCGGCGACGTCCACATCGCCGAGCCCGGCGCACTGATTGGCTTTGCCGGACAGCGGGTGATCGAGCAGACCATCCGCGAGAAGCTGCCGGAAGGGTTCCAGCGCGCGGAGTATCTGATGGACCACGGCATGGTCGACATGGTCGTGCACCGGCACGAGCTGAAGAAGACCATCGCGACGCTCCTGAAGGTGCTGACCAAGGCCCCCGCCGCGCAGGATGTGCCTGTCGACACGGCGCCGAGCGAAATGAACGTCGAAGCCGCCTGACCGGTGCAGGCGGAGAGGCCGCCTGACCGGATCAGGCGGAGACGCAACAGCCGACGGCCCATCCGCCAGACGGCGGCCGTCGCCGCCGCTCACCCTCCGCGCCGGAACAAGCAGGCGACCATGACCTTCGAAAACCTCGCCAATGCCGAGATCGAACGCCTGATGCTGAAGCATCCGAAAGGCTTCGACCTCGCGCTGGAGCGCATTCGCCGCCTCTTGTCGGCGCTGGGCGACCCGCAGCAGCGGATGCCGAAGACGATCCACGTCGCCGGCACCAACGGCAAGGGTTCGGTCGTCGCCTTCTCGCGCGCTATCCTCGAGGCGTCAAACCTCGCCGTCCACGCCCACACCTCGCCGCATCTCGTGAACTGGCACGAGCGCTATCGTCTCGGCGTCGCCGGCGGCCGCGGGCGGCTGGTCGAAGACGCCGTGCTCGCCGACGCCATCGCGCGGGTGGCGAAGGCGAACGACGACCAGCCGATCACCGTCTTCGAGATCCTCACCGCCGTCACCTTCCTGCTCTTTGCCGAGCATCCTGCGGATGCCGTGCTGCTCGAGGTCGGCCTCGGCGGACGGTTCGATGCGACCAACGTCATCGACAGCCCGGTCGCCACCGTCATCAGCTCGATCTCGCTCGACCACCAGGCGTTTCTCGGCGACCGCGTCGAGCTGATCGCCGCCGAGAAGGCCGGCATCATCAAGCGCGGCGTCCCGGTGATCATCGGCCAGCAGAGCGAGGCGGTGGCGGTCGACGTCATCAAGTCGGTCGCCGCGCGCGCCGGTGCGCCGGTCTGGCTCTACGGCGAGGATTTCTTCGCCTTCGAAGAGCATGGAAGGCTGGTCTACCAGGACGAGCGGGGCCTTCTCGACCTGCCGATGCCGCGCCTCTCCGGCCGGCACCAGCTGTCGAACGCGGCGACCGCCATCGCCGCCGTGCGCCGCGCCGGCTTCGACCCGAGCGAACAGGCGATCGAGAAGGGCATCCTGTCGGCCGAATGGCCCGGCAGGCTGCAGCGCATCACCACCGGGCCGCTCGCCGAGGCGGCGTTTCCGGGCACCGAGATCTGGCTCGACGGCGGGCATAATCCGGGCGCCGGCCTCGTCATCGCCGAGGCCATCGCCGACATGGAGGACAAGACGCAGCGGCCGCTCTTCCTGATTGTCGGCATGATCAATACCAAGGACCCGCTCGGCTTCTTCGCGGCCTTCTCCGGCATGGCCCGGCACGTCTTCACCGTGCCCGTCGCCCATTCCGACGCCGCGATCGACCCCGACACGCTGGCCGACGCCGCCATCGAGGCCGGCCTCGACGCCGAACCCTGCAACAGCGTCGAGGAAGCGATCCGCCTCGTCTGCACCGGCTGGTCCAGCGCCCCCGCGCCGCGGTTTCTGATCTGCGGCTCGCTGTATCTGGTGGGGGAAGTGCTGGCGCTGAGCGGGCTCGCGCCGACGTAAGAGGCGCGAGTGGCTGCGTCAGACGTCAAGCGTGAGGCGCTGCATCAGCTACGGTCGCGCGGGCTTGACGCGTGCTGTTACGGGCGGAAACCTCGCAGGTTCGTCATCCTCGGGGCGCGAGCCCCGGGGACCCATGCCGACGCGCTTTAAGAACGCGATTCGTTCGACATTCCCAACCTGAACCGCCCTGCGGCAACACCGCGGAAGGCATGGGTCCCCGGCCTGCGGCCGAGGATGACGACCTTCGAGGGCAGCGCCTGCAAACCATACCAGCGTGCTGTGGCAAACGGGCACGCACCATCTGCGCAACAAAAAACCCGGGCTCATCACCCGGGTTTGATTCACGTGAAACAGTGTGCGCGGATCAGGCCGCGGAGGCGGTCTTGATCCAGTCGAGGAGCTTCGACTTGGCGGCGGCGCCGACCTGGACGGAGGCGGGTTCGCCGTTCTTAAAAAGCATCAGCGTCGGGATCGAGCGCACGCCGAACTGGGCGGCAATGTCCGGGTTCTCGTCGATGTTCAGCTTCACGATGTCGACCGAATCGAGCTCATCCGAGATTTCCTCGAGGCTCGGGCCGATCATCTTGCAGGGGCCGCACCACTCGGCCCAGAAGTCGACGACCACTGGGCGCGAGGCCTCCAGGACGTCGGACTTGAAGTTGCTGCTGTCGATCTTCTTGGTGGCCATGGAAGGCTCCTCACGGTGGTGTCAGAACTGATAGCTATGGGGCCGGATCGGGTAAATCAAGCGACGTCGGGCAATGCTTGACGGTCCGTTCCCGTTCCCGCAACGGCGGCGCGGCGCTGCATTGCCGCCGCCATCGCTTCCGCGGGAACGTCGATAAGGACGGGGGCCTCGGTGAACAGCAGGCCGGCGCGGATCTCGGCGCCGGGATAGAGCGGCGCGAGCAGGCTGCGGTAGAGCGCGAGCTGCAGCACATAGGCCGGCGGCACCTCGGCGAGCGAGGCCGGCGGTGGCCGGTTGGTCTTGTAGTCGATGATGTGGACGACGCCGTCCGCGACCGCCAGCCGGTCGATCGTGCCGGTGACGGCATAGCGGCGTTGACCGGATGAGCCAGACGAGCTGAGCTCATCAGGCTCGCCGGGCGAGCTGGGCGAGCTAAGCTCACCGGGCACGCCGAGCACCAGCGTGCCGGAGACCGCGACCTCGGCGCGGCTGCCCGCGGCGAAGAGCGGCGCGAAGGCGGGATCCATGAGGACGGCGAGCACCGACTGGACGATCGCATCGCGCTCGCGCGGGGAGAAGTCCGGGGCGGCCTGGACGAGGTAGCGGTGCGCGGCCGCGGCGTGGTCGCCGGCCGGCAGATCCGGCAGGACCTGCAGCAGCCGGTGGATGACGAGGCCGCGACGGATGGCGAAGGACGGCAGCGCGCCGCCCGACAGGACCGGCGAGACGTAGCCGGTAGCAGGCGCCAAGGCAGGGGTGTCGTCGGTCTCCAGCCGGTGCGCCTCGCCGGCGGAGGAGGGCGAGAGCGGGCGCGGCGCCAGCGCCTCCGGCGGCAGCGGCGAGAGGTCGATCGGCCGCGGCGCCAAGGTCTCGGCGATATCAGCCGCGCGCTTGCCACCCGGCGCGATCCCGCCATGGCGCCAGGCGAGGATCGTGCCGCCGGCATCGCGGACTTCCTCCGACCCCGGCCGCAGCGCCGCCTCGACGCGCTGCAGCCAGCTTTCCTCGTGCGGGCCGCGGGTGCCAGCGGTGCCGCAGACGACCAGGCGGTCGGCGGCGCGGGTCAGGCCGACATAGAGAAGGCGCCGGTATTCCTCGCCGGCCAGCCGCTTCTCCTCTTCCTTCAGCGCCAGCACGTGGCCGTTCTCGAGCGACTTGTCGGCGCGCCAGAGAAAACCCGGCGCCTGTCCGGGGAAGAGGCCGGGCATGTCCGGCCAGGCGATCAGCCGGGCGCCGTGCGCGTGGCTGAACGGCGCCGAGCCAGGATCGACCAGGAAGACCACGGGCGCCTCAAGCCCCTTGGAGGCGTGCGTGGTCATGATCCGCACCTCGCTCTTGCCGTGCTCCATCTCGCGCTTGATCTCTGGCGGCGAGGCCGCGAGATCGGCGAGGAAGGCGTCGAGGCCGGGCTGGCCGGCCTCCTCCTCGGCGAGCGCGAGGTCGAGGAAGGCGTCGATCACCTCGCCGGCATCGCGCCCCAGCCGGGCGGTCAGCGCCGCGCGGCCGCCCTCGGGGCCGAGCAGGCGGGCGTAGAAGGCGAAGACGCTCTCGAAGCCGGCGCGGTCGCGCAGCGTCTCCAGCCGGGTGAAGGCCGCGCGCGCCTTGGCGAGGAAAGCCTCGGTCTCGGTGTCGGCGATGACGTCGGGCACGCGGGCAAGGTCGTCCGGCCCGGCGAGACGGCGAAGGCCGAGATAGAGCGGCTCGGCCGAGTCGCGCGACAGGGCCAGCCCCATCAGCTCGTCGTCGGAAAAGCCGAAAAGCGGGCTCTTCAGGACGGCGGCGAGCGACAGCTCGTCCTCGGCATTGGCGACGGTGCGCCCGAGCGCCATCAGGTCCTGGATGGCGATGTGGTCGGTGATCACCAGCCGGTCGGCGCCGGCGACGGGAATGCCGGCGTCCCTCAGCGCCTTGCCCATCGCCTCGACGAAGCCCGAACGCTTGCGCACCAGCACCAGCACGTCGCCGGCCCCGATCGGCCGGGTGACGCCCTTCACCGTGACGGGGTCGCCCAGCCAGTCGGCAATGGTTGCGGCGATGCGGCGGGCGAGGCGGTTCGACGGCGAGGATTGCGGCTGCACGTCGACGGCCCGCAGCCAGTCGTCCGGCTCCGGGCTCGGCTCGGCCTGCACCACCGGCCAGACCTCGACGAGGCCCGGCTCCTCGCCGCGCGCCGAGGCGTGCACCGGCGCCTCGTCGCCGGAGGAGAGGCCGACGCGGTTGGCGGGGTCGGCGAAGACCCGGTCGACGGCGGCCAGAACCGCTGCGGCCGAGCGGAAGGACTGGTGCAACTGCACCTCGGCGAAGGCCTGCTGCGCCGCCATCGCCCGCGCGCCGAGCCGCCGCCGCTCATCGGCGAACATCTCCGGCGACGCGCCCTGGAACGAGTAGATCGACTGCTTCTCGTCGCCGACGGCGAACACCGTGCGCAGCACGTTGCGGGCGGAGGGGCCGGTGAAGAACTCCTCGACCAGCGAGCGCATCACCTGCCATTGCCGCGGGCTGGTGTCCTGCGCCTCGTCGATCAGCACGTGGTCGATGCCCTGGTCAAGCTTGAAATGCACCCAGTCCGAGGCTTCCGAGCGCGACAGGAGGTCGGCGGTGCGCACGATGAGGTCCTCGAAGTCGAGCCGGCCACGCCGGCGCTTGAGGCTCGCATAGTCCGCCTCCAGCCGGTCGGCGATGGTGAGCGCGGCGGCGCTCGCCTCGGCCAGCCGCAGCGTGGTCAGCCGGTCGTCGAGGTCGAGGATGTGCTCGACAAGGAGGGCCAGGCGCTCGGCGAAATCCGGGATCTTGTCCGTTACCGCCTTGGTGGCGACGCTCGAGGGCTTCAGCGGGTCGCCGTCCTTCTTCAGGCAGAGCGCCTTCAGCGCGGCGAGATGCGCCACCGGCGTCTCGGCGGCCTCGAGATCGGTGAGCTTCTGGACGAGCTTATGGTCGGTCGCCTTGCTGCTCGCCATTCCCAGCGCCAACAGCTCCTCGCGAAAAGACGGGTCGAAGCCCGGCGCGTCTCCGGCGGCGGCGAGGAGGCTGTCGGCATTCTCGTCGCGCCGGGTGCCGAGGGCGGCATAGAGCCGGTCGATCGCCGCATCGACGCCGCCAGCCTCGGTGATGTGCCGGCGGATGCCGTCGCGCTTCGAGACGATCTCCGAGATCAGCTGGTCCAGCCCGAACTCGCCGCCGACCGACAGCGCGGTCGCGAAAGCCTCGCCGAGCCGTCGGCGCTCCTCTGCGGTGTGATCTCCGGCGCCGGTGATCAGGAGCCGGCGCGCCTCTGCGAGCAGCAGCGCGCTGGTCGGCCCGTCCATCACCTCGAAATGGCCGGGGACGTTCGCCTCCAGCGGAAACTGGTGCAGGATCGCCTCGCAGAAGGCGTGGATGGTCTGGATCTTCAGCCCGCCCGGCGTCTCCAACGCCTCGGCGAAGAGTTTTCGCGCGTCGGCGATTTCGGCGTCCGAGGGCGGGCGGCCGACGAGGCGCGTCAGCTCGCGGGCGAGCGCATCGCGCGGCGCCGTTGCCCAGCCGGACAGGCGCTGGAAGACGCGGTTCGACATCTCGGCGGCCGCCGCCTTGGTGTAGGTCAGGCACAGGATCTTCGACGGCGGCGCCTTGGCCAGCAGCAGCCGGACGACCCGCTCGGTCAGCACATGCGTCTTGCCGGAGCCGGCATTGGCGGCGACGAAGACCGAGCTGACGGGATCGGAGGCGTGGCGCTGCGCCTCCTCGGTGCGCGGCGAGACCTGGAAGGCGGTCATTCGGCATCCTCTGCAAGCTCGGAGCCGCCATCGGCGCCAATCGACCATTCGCGCGCGCGGGCGAGATGGTCGTAGGGGCCGGAGAAATCGCCGGCGAGGAAGGGCCGCGGCCGCGAGACGAAGCCGCGGTCGGGGTCCTGATAGGCGGCGACCAGCCCGCGAAAGCGCAGCAGCGCCTCGTCCGACAGGCTGTCGCCGGTGGTCTCGGTGCCCGTGGCGCGGTCGGTGTGGCGCAGACTCTCCTGGTAGAGCTCGCGCTCGCGCAGGCGGACATAGAGAAGGTCGGAGACCGATGTCACCGGGCCTTGCGTCGCCTCGAAGGCGCCGAGCCGCGCCATCGCGCCTTCCAGCGGCAGCTGCGGGGCGAGCAGCGTGCGCGCTTGCTTCACCGAGGGGCTGGTGCCGGTCTTGAAGTCGATGATCTCGATCGAGCCGTCCTCCATCACGTCAATCCGGTCGGCAAAGCCCGACAGCGTGGTGTCGATGTCCTCGAAGGTCACCCGCCCGCGCGCTTCCTCGAACCGACGCACGACGCGCGGCGCGCGGCCCCGTTCCCAGACGATATAGTTCGCAGCCAGCGCCAGCATGCGCGGCCACCAGATCGCCTCGGTCTCGGGCGGCAACGATTCCGCCAGGAATTTTTCCTCAGCGATCGCGATCAGCTCGGCCTCGGCATGCTCGTCGGCGGGGTCGATCTGCCGGAAGACGAACTCGGCGAGGATCGCGTGGTAGAGATTGCCGCGGTCGGCCGCGCCGGGATCGCGCATCAGCTCGGGCATCGGCTCCAGCCGCAGGATCTTGCGGGCGTGGATCGCATAGGGGTCGCGGATCAGCGTCTCGACCTCGGTGATCGAGTAGCGGCGCGGCCGGGCGGCGAGCGGCGGCTTCGGCTCGGGGCGCTGCACCCGTTCCACCTCGGTGACGCCGTCGAGGCGGCGGGCGTGCTGGAGATAGGCCGTGCCCTCGGCGCGCAGCCGGGCTGCGCCGTCCGGGCCCGCCAGCGTCAGGAGGCGCTGCACCCAGCGCGAGGCGATGGCGGGCGCGCCGCCGGCCCGCTGCGCGCGGGTCAGCACGACGCGCCGCGCGCCCATCGCCATGGTGAAGTCGTGCGCGGCAAGGCCGATCCGCCGCTCCGGCGGGTCGAGCGCGATCTCCGCCCGCATCAGCCGCGAGAGAAAGGCGTCGGATGTCGCGCGCGACGGCCAGGTGCCCTCGTTGAGGCCGCCGAGCACCATGGTGTCGACATGCTGCAGCCGCGCCTCCAGCGTGCCCCAGACGAAGGCGCGCGCCGACAGGCCGCCGCGCGGCCGCACCGATTCACCCGCCATCAGCGCCGCCATCACGTCGGGCAGTTCCGAGGGCGCGAAGTCGAAGCCGGTGGCGGGGCACGCGACGAGGCCCGACAGGAAGGCGACGAGGCTGGCGCCCGCCTCCTCGCGGTAGAGCTCGGAGGCATCGCCCTCGGCATCGGCGGCGAGCGCCTCCAGCGCCTCGGTCAGCGCCCGCGCGAAGACGCCGATCTCGGCCGGCGCCTTGCCGCGCAGGTCGGTGAGCGGTTTCAGCGCCGCCTCGAGCCGGAGCGCGACGGCCTCGGCGAGGTCCCGGTCCTCGTCCGGCACCAACCGTACGGGCCGCGCGACGCGGGCGTTTTCGGTCTCGATCGCCGTGCGGGCATCGGTGAACAGTTTTGCCATGGTGGCGGCATCGGCGAAGCCGACGGTGCCGCGGAGCGCGATCAGCTCGATCGCGCGGGCGGCACGCCGGGCGGCACCCGGCTTCTGCCCGAGCCGCAGCAGCGGGTGCTTCAGGAGGCCGACGAGGGCGATCGGATCGCCCGGCTGCAACGCCACCGCGACGGCCAGCGAGAGCAGCGTGCCCGGCGGCGTCGCGCCGAGCGGGCGGCCGGCAGAATCATTGGCCTCGATGCCGAAGCGGCGCAGCTCGGCGACGACGCGGCGGGCAAGGCTCCGGTCGGGCGTCGTCAGCGCGACGGTGCTGTTCTCCGCCGACAGCGCGTCGCGCATGGCGCAGGCGATCGCCAGCGCCTCCTCGCGCTCGTCGACCGCCTCGACCAGCGCGATGTCGTCGAGGGCTTCTGCGGGATGGCGGGCGGTCTCCTCGCCGAAGAGGTCTGTGTTCTCTGCCACCGACCAGAGGTCCGTGGTCTCGGCAGGGCGCAGCGCGTTGGAGACGAAGGCCTCGCGCAGCGCCAGCTTGTCGCCGTCGGCGGGGGCGATGTGGTCGACCGCCTCGCGCGGCACGAGGAGCCCGGTCAGGATGCGTTTCAGGCCGTATTGCGGATGGCCGGGTGCGGTGCCCGACGTGCCGGGCGCGGCGCCGAGCCGGATCGCGTCGAAGCCGCGGTCCTCCAGGTGCCGGTCGAGGCCGGGGAGGACCACGGCGCCGTTCGACAGGTTGACGATGGCGCGCATCAGCGCGATGGTTGCGGGCGCGGCGGCGGTCGAGCCGGCGAGGATCACCGGGCCGGCGGAGCCCTCGCGGGCGAGCCGCTCGGCCTCGCGCCGCAGCCAGTCGTTGCGCGCGCCGGCCTCGTCGACGACGCCGCGCTGGCGCAGGATTTCCGGCCAGTGCTCGGTGAGGATGTTAAGGAAGGTCAGCGTCAGCTGCCACCAGTGCGCCAGCCGGTCCGGCGCGAGCGCCGAAAGGCCGGCAAGGCTGGTGCTTTCGTTCTCGGCCTCGTCGAGCAGGCTGCAGAGATCGGCGGCGAGCCAGAGCGCATCCGAGGCCGAGGCCGGCAGCACGACGTCCTCGCCGTCGAGCACCCGCAGCGCGTCGGCATTGAGGCTCGCCTTCCACTGCCGGACGAAGCGCGCGACCAGCATGCGCCGCTCCAGGGCGCCGATGGTGGGCAGAAGGCCCACCGCTTCCGGGGTCTCGAACAGCGCGCCGGGGCCTTCCTCGCCGATCAGCCGGATCGCCGGCAGGATCGCCGCGCGGCCGCCGAGCGCGCGCACGAATTCGGTGGCGAGGGTGCGCGCGGCGCGGCGCGTCGGCACGTAGATGGTGATGCCGGCCAGCGCCAGCGGATCGTCCGGCGGCGCCGCGCCGCGGAGCACGCGCCCATCCAGCACCGCCTCCGCCAGCGTCTTCAGGAAGGGCAGGCCCGGGGCGATCGACAGGAGATTGGCTGACATGGCCTGAGCCTACAGCCTTGCCGTGCGATTCGCAGCAGGGGGCGACGGGGAGGTTTGAGGCTAGCCGATCTCCCCACTTGAGGGGGAGATGCCCGGCAGGGCAGAGGGGGGCACGCTGCCGCGGCATCCACCGGCCCAGCTGCCACGACAGTCCAAGCGTGACACCTTATGGCGCCCCCCTCTGCCTGCCGGCATCTCCCCCTCTAGGGGGGAGATCAGCATGTTGCTAAGCCGCGCCCGTTCGCACAGCGTGCCGCCTAAGCCGCGCTGGCGCTGGCACTGGCGGTGAAGGTCGCCTCGGCCTCGGCGATGGCGCCGGGGGTGCCGACGGTCAGCCAGAGGCCGTCGAGGCGGGTGCCGAACAGGCGGTCGGCCTCGATCGCCTGGTCGAAGATGCGGTTGAGCGAGAACTTCTCCTCCTTCATGCCGGCAAAGGACGAGGGCTTCAGGATCGCCGCGCCGGCATAGATGAAGGGCGACATGTCCCGCTCGCCGACGCGGGCGAGGCGGCCCTCGACGTCCATGGTGAAGTCGCCCTTGCCGTCGTAGCCGGTGGCCTGGCGCATGTCGGCGATGAGGAGCGACACGTCCATGCGGGCGGGGTCCCAGAGGTCGGTCATCAGGTCGAGATTGTCGCGGTAGCCATCGATCCAGAACGTGTCGGAATTGACCACGAAGAACGGGTCCTCGCCGATCAGCGGCAGCGCGCGCACGATGCCGCCGCCCGATTCCAGCAGCGTGTCGGTCTCGTCGGAGATGACGATCTCCATGTCCTTGCGGCGGCGCAGATGCGCGCGCATGAGGTCGGCGAGGTAGTGGACGTTGACGACGACCTTCTCGACGCCGTTGCGGGCGAGCGCATCGAGCCCGTAGTCGATGAGGGCCCGGCCGCGGATCTCGACCAGCGGCTTCGGAATGGTCGAGGTGATCGGCCGCATGCGTTTGCCGAGGCCGGCGGCGAGCACCATGGCGGTCTTCGGGCGGAATTTTTCGCGTGGCGTCATGGTCTGGCCTTTGTCGGTCAGCGGGACCCCGGCGGACGGCCGACGATGCCCCATTCCTGGTAGAGATGGCGGAGCGCGGCGAGCGAGGGATGCCCGAGCGTCCTGTCTAGATAGGTCTTAAGCCGCGGTATGTGACGCAGATATTGCGGTTTTCCGTCGCGTTCGTCGAGACGCACGAAAATGCCGAGGATTTTCGACGCCCGCTGCGCCGCCATGATGGCATAGGCGCGCTCGAAGCCTTCCTGGTCGAACGGTCCTTGCGCCTTGCGCGCGGCGACATAGGCCGCCGTCAGCCGCATCTCGAGTTCGGCGGGGATGTCGACGCGCGCATCCTGTGCCAGCGAGGCGAGGTCGTAGGCGGCGGGGCCGATCATCGCATCCTGGAAGTCGATGAGGCCGATCCGGTCGGTCCCGGTCCTGTCGCCGCGCCAGATGATGTTGGGCGAGTGGACGTCGCGCAACAGAAGGCTCGGCTCGGCATCGCGCAGCAGGTCGAAGAGGTCGCGCCAGACCGCGACATAATCGGCCCGCTCGGCCTCGGTCGGCGGCGTGCCGCGGCTACGCTTCACGTACCAGTCGAGCAGCAGCTCGGTCTCGATGGCCATCGCGCTGCGGTCGAAGTCGGGGACGTGGTGGACGATGCCGTCCGCCGCCGGCATGGCGGGATCCCAGGTCCGGGCGTGGAGCGCGGCCAGCGTCAGCGCGGTCGCCTCGTAGCGCTCGGCGATCGGCCGGCCCTCGCCGTCGAGCGGGGTGTCGTCGCCGAGATGCTCCAGGAGCACGAAGCCGGCGTCGAGGTCGCAAGCGTAAACCTCGGGCGCGGTGAAGCCGTTGGCCCTCAAGGCGCGGGCGATCGCGACGAAGGGCGTGACGTCCTCGGAGATGTGGGCGATCCGCGCATAGGTCAGGCCGTTCCGCACCGGCAGCCCTTGGCTCACGCGCGGCGCGTCCATCAGGATGGCGGTCGTGCCGGCGCGCTGCACGGTCTCGTAGCGGCGTGCCGAGGCGTCGCCGAAGAAGCGGCGGCGGCTGTCGGCTGTCGGCACCTGCGCATTGAGGAAGGCACGCAAGGCTAAGCTGCGCCGGACCCGCGCCATGGTCGCGGGCGCGCCGGAAAGCTGCGCGGTGCGCCCGTCGCCGTCGGTCTCGAGCCGCACCTCCAGCGTCGCCCGCGCCAGAACCTCGGCGGCGCGCTCGGGCCATTCGCAGACGACGATGCCGGTCTCGGCCGCTTCGTCGAAGCCGAGCTCGGCGAGCTCCGAGCCGTCGCCGAGACGGTAGAGATCGATATGCGCGATCGGCGGGTCCGTCTCGTAGACCTGCACCAGCGTGTAGGTGGGCGAGGGCACCTCGAAGTCGGGATCGTCGGCAGCCACGCGGATCATCGCGCGCGCCAGCGTCGACTTGCCGGCGCCGAGATCGCCGGACAGCGCCACGACGTCGCCGGCGCGGAGCGCCAAGATCAGGTCCTCGCCGAGCCTTTTCGTGGCGGCCTCGTCGGCCAGTGACAGGGTCACGAGGGTGTCGGTCGCAGCATCCATCATTCGGCCGCCAGATCGATGGCCCGGTCGGCGACGGGGAAGCGGCAGATCACGGTGGTGCCGCCGTTCTCAGAGGATTCGATGTCGATCGAGCCCTTGTGCAGCTCGAGGAAGCTCTTGACGATCGACAGGCCGAGGCCCGCGCCGGAGCTGCGGCCGCCGACGGGGTCGGACTCGAAGCGCTCGAAGATCCGGGCGATCTGGTCGGGGGCGATGCCCGGGCCCTCGTCGCGCACCAGGAACGCGACGGCGCCGGGCTCGCGCACGGCTTTGAGGCCGATGGTCGAGCCGGCTGGCGCGAAGTTGGCGGCGTTGGACAGGAGGTTGAAGAGGATCTGGGTGACCCGGTGCTCGTCGGCGCGCAGCGTCGCCCCGGCGCCGGCGACGTCCACCGCGATCTTGATGTCGTTCTCCTTCAGCCGGTCGCGGATCGCTTCGGCGGCCTTCTCCGCGGTCTCGGCGATGTCGACGTCGGTCATCTCGAGGTCCATCGTCCCCGCGTCGATCGAGGCGAGGTCGAGGATGTCGTTGACGATGGTCATTAGCGAGGCCGTCGAGACCGAGATGTAGTCGAGATATTCGCTCTGGCGCGCCGTCAGCGGGCCGGTCTCGGTCGAGCGCAACAGCGCGGAGAAGCCGATGATGTTGGTCAGCGGCGAGCGCAGCTCGTAGTTCACGTGCTTGACGAAGTCGGTCTTGATGCGGTCGGCGACCTCCAGCGCGTCGTTGCGCTCGCGCAGCATCAGCTCGGCCCGGCGGGCGTCGGAGATGTCGGCGAAGGTCAGCATGGTCTGGCCGTTCGGCAGCGGCACGATGCCGTAGCTGGCGACGCGGCCGTCGGCGAAGACGAACTCGCCCGCCGTCGCCGTGCGCGCGCCCTCGTCGAAGGCGGTGACCGCCTGGCAGAATTCCGGCCAGCCGACGCCGTCCTCGCCGTCCTCGGCGCGGCGGATCGGCGTCGAGGTGGTCTTCGACAGCGTCTTGATGTGCGGCTTGGCGGACAGGAACTCGTCGGAAAGGCCCCAGAGCTCGCCGAAAGCCGGGTTCGACAGACGCAGCTTGCCGTCCTGGCCGAACACCGCCACCGCCTCGTTGAGGAAGTCGAGCGTCTCGCCCTGCAGGCGGACCAGCGCGTTGAGCCGGCTCTCCAGCTCGAGCTTTTCGGTGAGGTCCTCGAACACCCAGGTGGCGCCGCCTTGCGGCTGGGGGCTGGCGAAGATGCGCAGCGTGCGGCCATCGGCGAGGTGCCAGAGCAGTTCGGTCGGCTCGGTCGCGCGGTAGGCGGCCATGATCTCGGCCTTGACGTCGCGCAGCGGCCGGTCTTCCGGCAGCGTGCCGCGCGAGCGCAGCTGGTCCATCATGGCGACATGGTCGGGCGCGGTGTCGAGATAGGTGCCGGCAAGGTCGAACAGCCGCTGGAAGGCGGAGTTGTAGTAGATCAGCTGGGTCTTGTCGTCGAAGCGGGCGACGGCCGTCGTCAGGTGGTCGAGCGTCTCGGAATGGCTCTTGATCGTCTGCTTCAATTCCATCCGGACCGCCTCGGTCTCGGAGATGTCGGTGGCGACACCCGCCGAGCCGAGCGGCCCCGCGGCGTCCACCACGCTGAAATTGCGCCGGTCGGCGTCGACGACGGTCGAGATGCGGTCGGCAAAGACGCCCTTGGTCTCGACCGCCGCGGCGATGGCGCCCCGGTCGGTCTCGGTCAGGAACTCGATCTGGCGGTCCACCGCGTCGGCGACGCCGGTGGCATCGACCGCGCCGGCATAGGCGCGGTTCACCCAGACCAGCCGCCGCTCGCGGTCGCGCAGCCAGACCGGCATGTCCAGCGCATCGCAGAGCCGCTGCATGGTCTCGATCGTGGCGATCACCCGCGCATGCTCGACCTGCAGCCGCGTCAGCTCCTCGCGCACCCCGAACAGCGGCGTGAAGCGGACGACCGCGAGCGCGCCATGGGTACGGCCCACCGCCTCGACCGGCTGGCCTTCGCTGTCGGCAAGCGTCATCTTGAAGGCTTCCGCCTTGCCCTTCAGCCGCTCGATCGCCGCGTCGAGCCGCACCGCGGTCTCGCGCGGCAGCCAGTCGGTGAAGGCGAGGAAGCGGCGGTTGTCGGCGGGGGCGCCGGTGGCGGCGGGCAGAGTGCCGAGCACTTCGGGCTGGCCGTTGCCGGCATAGATGACGACGCGCTGGTCGTCGCCGGCGAGCAATGCCGCCCGCTTGTCCGCCTCGAAGCTCCGTTCGGCCAGCGCGGCGCGGAGCGTGCCGTTCTCGGCGATGACGAGGGAGCGCTGCCGGATCAGCCAGACGGCGATCAGCATGGCGGCCCCGACCGAGAGCGCGAACAGCGCGAGGTAGAGCATGTCGTTCGGCGCCACCGCGATGCCGAGGCTCTCCTCCATGCTCTGCGCCCGGGCGGCGGTCGCGGTCAGCGCGAGGCCGATGGCAGCACCCAGCGCGCAGCCTCTGCGGGAAAGCGGCAGCCGCGCCCAACGGGCCGCAGCCCTAGCCGTTCGGGGCGTCGGTCGTCCGGCGTCCGCGGCATGTCTCGAGCCGGTCAATCGCATGATCGAAGGCATACCCTCGTCCTTCGCAGTCGCATTGGAATGGGAGGGGCCGTGGCCCCGTCGCTGCGGACGGCGTCCCTTCCGGTCCCGCGCGATTCGAGCAACCTAACCCCAACGCGAATCTGGGCAAAGCATGCGAAGGCGCTGACACGCAAAAAGAAAGGCCGCCGGGAGGGTTGCTCGCCGGCGGCCTTTCTGAATCGGGAAATCCGAAGAGACCCTGATGGTCTCTGCTGGACCCTAGTAGCGGTAGTGCTCGGCCTTGAACGGGCCCTGCGGCGTCACGCCGATGTAGGCGGCCTGCTCTTCGCTGAGCTCGGTGAGATTGGCGCCGAGCTTGGCGAGGTGGAGGCGGGCGACCTTCTCGTCGAGGTGCTTCGGCAGCACGTAGACCTCGTTGCCGTACTTCTCACCCTTGGTGAACAGCTCGATCTGCGCCAGCGTCTGGTTGGTGAACGAGGCCGACATCACGAAGGACGGGTGGCCGGTGGCGTTGCCGAGGTTCAAGAGGCGACCTTCCGACAAGAGCAGGATGCGCTTGCCGTCGGGGAAGTGGATCATGTCCACCTGCGGCTTGATGTTCGTCCACTTCATGTTGCGCAGCGAGAGCACTTCGATCTCGTTGTCGAAATGGCCGATATTGCCGAGGATCACCATGTCCTTCATCAGGCGCATGGTGGCGAGCGTCACCACGTCCTTGTTGCCGGTGGTGGTGATGATGATGTCGGCGGTCGGCGCCGCATCCTCGAGGCGGACGACCTCGAAGCCGTCCATCGCCGCCTGCAGCGCGCAGATCGGATCGACCTCGGTCACCTTGACGCGGGCGCCGGCGCCCTGGAGCGAAGCGGCCGAGCCCTTGCCGACGTCGCCATAGCCGCAGACGATCGCGACCTTGCCGGCCATCATCACGTCGGTGGCGCGGCGGATGCCGTCGACCAGGCTCTCTTTGCAGCCGTACTTGTTGTCGAACTTCGACTTGGTGACGCTGTCGTTGACGTTGATCGCCGGGAACGGCAGCAGGCCCTTCTTCTGCAGCTGGTACAGCCGGTTGACGCCGGTCGTGGTCTCTTCGGTGACGCCCTTGATGGCGTCGCGCTGCTTGGTGAAGAAGCCGGGGCTGGCGGCCATACGCTTCTTGATCTGCGCGACGAAGATCTCTTCTTCCTCATTGCCGGGGCTGGACAGGACATCCTCGCCGGCCTCGGCGCGGGCGCCGGTGAGGATGTACATCGTCGCGTCGCCGCCATCGTCGAGGATCATGTTGGTGAGACCGCCATCGGTCCACTGGAAGATCCTGTCGGTGTAGTCCCAGTATTCGGTGAGGCTCTCGCCCTTGACGGCGAAGACCGGGGTGCCGGTCGCGGCGATCGCGGCGGCGGCGTGGTCCTGGGTGGAGAAGATGTTGCAGGAGGCCCAGCGGACCTCGGCGCCGAGCGCCTGCAGCGTCTCGATCAGCACGGCGGTCTGGATGGTCATGTGCAGCGAGCCGGTGATGCGGGCACCCGTCAGCGGCTTGTCCGAACCGAACTCCTCGCGGCAGGACATGAGGCCGGGCATCTCGGTCTCGGCGATCTCGATTTCCTTGCGGCCCCACGAGGCGAGCTCGGGATCCCTGATGACGTAGTCCTGGGCGAATGCCATGGGAAAGTCCTTCCTGAAGAGAATGAGGGAGGGCCTCGGCCCTCTGCGTCCAGCGAATGCGGGGAGGGGCGCGGGGCCTCCAATGCGCGGCCGTCGAGGGCCGTGGCGTCCGCCATGGTGTACCAGCCGGCCCAGATCGACACAAGCGGATATAAGCATTTCTTTATATGGCATCCTGAACCAATCCCTTTCACGCCACCGGAAAAACCGGCTATCGTCGCCGTCACCGCTGCCTGGAGATCCCCGAATGTCCCGTCCGACCCATCGCGCCCTTCGCCATCTGGCGCTCTCCGGCTGCTGCGCTGCAGCGCTCGTCGTCGGGCAGGCGCCGGCGCGTGCCCAAGGGG
The DNA here is from genome assembly GCF_055730135.2 of Mesocryomonas lacus. Lineage (NCBI taxonomy): Bacteria > Pseudomonadati > Pseudomonadota > Alphaproteobacteria > Hyphomicrobiales > Aurantimonadaceae > Mesocryomonas > Mesocryomonas lacus. The sequence goes on from NZ_JBUZWE020000007.1 coordinate 151,123, forward strand.
CGGGTGCCGAGGCGCTCGGCGCGATGGCGCCGCTGGCCGGCCTTGCGGGCGCGCCGGATCTCAGCTTCTCGCAATGGCTGCTGCCCTATGCCCCGATGATCTTCGACGTGGTCGTCACTTTCGGCCGCAGCGCCGCGGTGATCACCTACCAGTCGCGCGGCTACGATCCCGTCACCCGCGACTTCGTCGTGTCGGGCCTGAAGATCGGGCGGGCGGGCGTCGACGTCGCCGTCGACCGCATCCGGATCAACGCCGAGAACCAGCTTTACGAGGGCATCTCGGTCGACACCCGCGCGATCCCTATGGATGCCGAGGCGCGCGATACGCTGGAAAAGCTGGATTCCGAGGTCATCCGCGGCGACATCGTCGCGTCCGTCGATGCCGATGTCGGCTCCGCCACCTACGATGTCGACGTTGAGGCGACGTTCCGCAACATCGGTGCCTTGAGCCTTGCCGCCAAGGTCGAGGGGTTCCACGTCCTGGTGCCGCTGGACGAGGTCGCTGCCGATCTCGAGGGCCCGCCGATGACAGATGGCGAGATGCCCGCCGAGCCGGTGCCGGCGAGCGATGCGCCGGTGGTCGTCGGCAAGCTGCACAGCGCGACGCTGCGCTACGACGATGCGGGCCTCACCGCCGTCGGCTTCGGGATCGCCGCCGAGGCGCAGAACCTCACGGCCGGCCAGCTGCAAGGGGCGATCGCCACCATGCTGACGCCGATGATCTCCAGCCTGTTCCAGGACATGCCGGGCGGCGCCAGCCCGGCGCTGATGGAGCGGGCGGTCGGCTGGTCCGGCGCGCTGCAGACCTATCTCGCCAAGCCCGAGCACATCGAGATCCGCTTCCAGCCGGAAGCGCCTTTCGACCTCGGACGGATCAAGCCGGGCGTGCAGCTCGACGAGCCGATGATCCTCGCCCTCAACCCGTCGGTTTCAGCCGAGGCGAGCGAGCGGACGGCGCTGGTCGATCCGGCATCGGGCCAGGCGGCCGGCACCGCCGCCGGCCTTGTCGACATGCCGCTGGCGCGGCGGCTGGTCGAGGGCGTCGGCCTTCCGCAGGACGTCCGCCGCGGCGTCGCGCTGGCGCTGTCCGACATCGCCGCCGGCAAGCCGGAAGCCTCGGCCATCGTCGTGCGCGGCATCGTGCTCGACCCGGATTCTGCGGTGACGCCCGACAGCGCCGCCTCGTCCTACGTGCTGCTGCTCTTGGCCAAGGCGCAAGGCGAGGCCGTGCCGGACGCGATCCTCGGCGCCGTCCGCGCCCAGCTGACGCCGGAACAGGTCGCCGCCGGCGAGCAGGCGGCGCTGTCGCAATGGCAGGCCGGCGCCGGCGCCGACCAGGTGACGGAGGAGAAGTCGGTGATCGCGGCACGCGACTGGAGCGGGCTGCGCAACCTCGCCTTCGACTATTACGAGGGCGCCGGCGTGCCGCGCAACCTGACGCGCGCCTACGCCTTCGCCAGCGTGGCGGCGGCCGGCGGCGACCGGCTCGCCACGACGCTGCGCAACGACTTGCTCACCGGCTTGCGAGACAAGCGCCTGGCCTTCTCCCCCACCGCCGCGCGCAGCGATGCCGACGCGATGTGGCAGGCGATCCTTGCCGCCGGCGGGACGGCGAAGCCGGCGCAGTAAGGGGCGCAGGTTCCGAGGCTGAGAAGGCTTGAGTGCCGCGCGCTGTCGCCAAGCCGAAGGCCGTAAGCGCTGACGTTTCGTCATCCTCGCGCGTCAGCGCGGGGACCCATGCCGAGGCGGCGGAGCCGGTTTCGTCTAAAGAGGCGGGCGCCGGTTTGTAGCCGTAGCGGTTATGGATGCGGAGAGGCATGGGTCCCCGCGCGATGCGCGAGGATGACGACCGCCTTAGCTTTGCGCCGTTCACGAGCGGGCGACCGCCGCGCCTTCGCGGGGCCAAGTCGCTTAGTTGAAGAATGCGCTTGTTCCGGGGCCCAGAAGGCTCAGCTCCCACGAGCCGTCTCCAAGCTGAAAGCCGTAAGCGCCTAACGTTCGTCATCCTCGCGCGTCAGCGCGGGGACCCATGCCGAGGCGGCGGAGACAGGTTCGTCGCAGGAGGGGCGCTGGTTTGTAGCCGTGGCGGTTATGGATGCGGAGAGGCATGGGTCCCCGCGCGATGCGCGAGGATGACGACCGCCTTAGGTTTGCGCCGTTCACCGGCGGGCGACCGCCGAGCCTTGCGGTGACCAGTCCCGGAGGTTTTCGCATCCTGCGCTGCTGGTGAGGATGCCGATCTGCGAGCTATCCGTCTCTTCGCTCTCGCGGCTTACGCCTCTTCGCCGAACTTGTCGGCGACGAGGCGGGCGATGGCGTTGAGGGCGGCTTCCGCCTCGCGGCCGCTGGCCTCGACTTCGATGGTGGAGCCGAGGCCGGCGGCGAGCATCATCAGGCCCATGATCGACTGGCCACCGACGCTGAGGCCGTCGCGGCTGACCTTGAGTTCGGCGTCGAAAGTTTCGGCGAGTTGCACGAAGCGCGCCGAGGCCCTGGCGTGCAGGCCGCGCTTGTTGACGATCGCGAGCTGGCGGTGCAGCGGCTCGCTTAGAAGGGCGTTTGCGTCTTCGCTGTCGACCGCGCGATTGTCCTCACCCGTCATGGCTGGCCTCATTTGCCGCTGAGAATGCGGCTGGCGACGTTGATGTATTTCCGGCCTGCCTCCTGCGCGATGCGCAGGGCGTCGGTGATCGACTGGTCCTGCCGGACGCTCGCGAGCTTGATCAGCATCGGCAGGTTCATGCCGGCGAGGACGTCGACATTCGTGCCGTCCATGACCGAGATCGCAAGATTCGAGGGCGTGCCGCCGAACATGTCGGTGACGATGATCACGCCGGCGCCGCGGTCGGCGCGGGCGACGGCTTCGACGATGTCGTTGCGCCGCTGCTCCATGTCGTCCTCGGGGCCGATCGAGATGGTCTCGAAAGCCTCCTGCGGGCCGACGACGTGTTCGACCGCCAGCTTGAACTCCCGGGCGAGCTGCCCATGGGTCACGAGTACCAGTCCGATCATGCCGGTACGACTCCGCCGGTCAGGCCGGTCGCTTCCGTGGTACAGCGGCGGCGACCGCCGGAGCCTGTGGCCGTGCCGGCCCGCAAGGTCAAACTCGGCAGCATCGCGCCATCGCGGTTGGGAAGGGGAACAAGGGACGCACTCCGCACTGCTTGCGACGGTATCCACGGACGATGCCATCCGGCATCGGTTCCGTGACGGGCCACACGGCGTGGACCCGGCCAAAACGTCGAGTGACCATGCACCAGGAACGGGGTGGCTCGCAATGCTGCACGGCACACATCTCCATGAACCAGTCTGGACTGTGTCTCAAAAACGGCGGTTCTGGCCTTGCTGCCCAAGATTCACCGGAGGTCAGCCAAGCATCTCGAAGAATAGCGCCCTATCCTTAACCCGGAATGCTGTTCTGGCGCTGTCCACCCGCGCACCAGAGCAGGCTGTGCAGGATGTCGGCGCCGAGCGCGGCTTGCCGGGCCGATAGCGTGATGCGCCAGAGGGCGATGCCGGCAATCTCGGTGGTCTTCGTTTCCGGCATCCGCTCGATCGCCTCGGGTGCCGCGAGCTCGACGACAAGGTGGAGCCGGACCCGCTCGATCGATGCGGTCTCGACGATGCCGACGCCGGAAATCTCGATCAGCCCGCGGATCGACGGTGGCGCGACCGCTTCCACCCCGCCGCCGGCGGTCTCGATGAAGACCTGGTCGTCCGAGACCAGAGCAGCCTCGCGCCCGAGGAGTTCCGCCCGCCGCAGCAGCGAGAGCGCCAGCGAAGACTTGCCGCTGCGCGATGCGCCGCGGATCAAGATGCCCTGGCCCGAGATGGCGACGACGGTGGCGTGGAGGTTGACCGGCGGGCTCATGCGGCCGGCAGCCGGACGGTGAAGCGGGCGCCGAGGAGCTGGCCTTCGGCGCGGGGGTCGGGAATGTTCTCCGCCTGGAGTGAGCCGCCATGCGCCTCGACGATCTGCAGCGAGATCGACAGGCCGAGCCCGGAATTCTGGCCGAAAGCCTCGCTTGAGGGACGGTCGGTGTAGAAGCGCTCGAAGATCCGCTCGATCTTCTCGGCCTGGATGCCCGGCCCGTTGTCCTCGATGGTGACGACGACCTGCAGGCCGCGCCGTTCGATCGAGACGAGGATGCGGCCCCCCTCGGGCGGCACGAAGGAGCGGGCATTGTCGATGAGGTTGGTGAAGACCTGGCCGAGCCGCAGGTCGTGGCCGGCGACGGCGTAGCCTCGTCCCTGCACCGGCGGCGCCACCTTGAGGGTGATCTGGGTGTCCCAGCCCTCCTTGGTGTGGGCGCGGGCGCCGTCGACCACCGAGCCGATGAGGCTCGACAGCTCGACCCGGCCGACCACTTCGCGCGCCAGCTCGGCATCGAGGCGGGATGCGTCGGAAATGTCGGTGATCAGCCGGTCGAGGCGGCGAACGTCGTGCTCGATGACCGCGAGCAGGCGCTGCTTCGACACCTCGTTGCGGGCGAGCGGCAAGGTCTCGACCGCCGATCTGAGCGAGGTCAGCGGGTTCTTCAGCTCGTGGCTGACGTCGGCGGCAAAGCTCTCGATCGCGTCCATCCGCTTGTAGAGCGCATTGGTCATGTCGCGCAGCGCGCTGGCGAGATTGCCGACCTCGTCGGCGCGGTCGCCGAAGTCCGGGATCTCCTCGCGCGACTGGACGCCGCGCTTGACGCGGAGTGCCGCCGCAGCAAGGCGCCTGAGCGGCGTCGCGATGGTCGAGGCGAGGAGGATCGACAGCACCACGGTGACAAGGGCGGCGACGGCGAAGACGCGGATGATCGCCATGCGCTCGGCCTGGACGATCTTGTCGATGTCGCCGCCTTGCGTCGAGAGGAGGAGCACGCCGAGCACCGCGCGAAAACGCTGGATCGGCACGGCGACGGAGACGATGAGCTCGCCCTTGTCGGTGACCCTGACGACGGTGGCGGGGCCACCGGTCAGGGCGTTCATCACCTCGGGATAGGTCGTGCCGGAACCGCCGGGCGTCTCGGAATAGAGCGGCAGGTCGCTGCGCTGGAAAAGGTCCTGCAGCCAGCTGACCATTCGCTCGGGCACGCTCGGCTCCTCGTCGGCGACGGGCGGCAGGTCGTAGCGCAGGATCTGGCCGCGGGAATAAAGGTGGCGCGAATCGAGGATCAGGTTGGCGTCGCGGTCGTAGAGACGGGCGCGGGTCCGGGTCGGCGAGATCAGCCGGCGCAGGAGCGGCGCGACACGCTCCGGGTTGATCGGAAAGTCGAGGCTGTCGGCCGAATCCATCCCCGGCTGCAAGGTGGAGCCGGCCTGCAGCTCCAGAAGCTTTTCGGGGTCGAGGGTGATCGAATTGGTCTCGACCGTCGCCGAAGAAGCAATGGCGCTGGCGATGATCTCGCCTTGCGTCAAAAGGCTCTCGACGCGGGCATCGATCAGCCCGGCGCGGAACTGGTTGAGGTAGAGGATGCCCGAGACCTGGACGATCAGCGCGACAAGGTTGAGGAAGACGATGCGCCGGGTCAGCGAGGAGAAGATGGAGTGGCCGAGCAGCCAGCGGGCCCGCGTCAGGCCCCGCCGCACCATCGGCAACCGGCGCAGCCGCGTGCGGCCGAGCGCGCCGAAACGCCGCCGCCGCGTCGCCCCGTTGTCCCGCCCGGCATTGTTGCTTCCGCCATCGCCCTCAGCGTCTGCGACCATTCGAGTTCAGCTCATCCGTTCGGGGCCGTCGAGGCCATGCCGGGTCGATTCGCGCCGACCGCGCCGCCGTGCCCCGGTCATGCGTCAAGGAGCCACCGTCACGGTGATTCCCGACGCCAGCTCTATCAGACCTCGCGGAACCTGTAGCCCACACCATAGAGCGTTTCGATCATGTCGAAGTCGTCGTCGATCGCCTTGAACTTCTTGCGCAGCCGCTTGATGTGGCTGTCGATGGTGCGGTCGTCGACATAGACCTGCTCGTCATAGGCCGCGTCCATCAGCGCGTCGCGGCTCTTGACCACGCCCGGGCGCTGGGCGAGCGAATGCAGGATGAGGAACTCGGTGACGGTCAGCGTCACCGGCTGGCCCATCCAGGTCGAGGTGTGCCGCTCCTGGTCCATGACCAGCTGGCCGCGCTCCAGCGAGGCCTCCGGCACCGGGCCGGTCTTGGCGGTCTCGCGCGCCACGCCGCGGCGCAGGATCGCCCGCACCCGCTCGACCAGAAGGCGCTGGGAGAAGGGTTTGCGGATGTAGTCGTCGGCGCCCATTTTCAGCCCGAAGAGCTCGTCGATCTCCTCGTCCTTCGAGGTCAGGAAGATCACCGGCAAGTCGGACTTCATGCGCAGGCGGCGGAGCAGCTCCATGCCGTCCATGCGCGGCATCTTGATATCGAAGATCGCAAGGTTGGGCGGGCGCGAGGTAAGCCCCTCCAGCGCTGAGGCGCCGTCGGTATAGGTCTCGACGCGGTATCCCTCGTTCTCCAGGGCGATCGACACGGACGTCAGGATGTTCCTGTCGTCGTCCACCAGAGCGATTGTCGGCATCGAAAAACTCTCCTCGTCGTCGTGTGCCGGCGGGCCGATGGTCCGCGACGGCAAAAGCGCGCGGCCAGGCCGCAGCGGAAACAAACCTTGGTCACCCCGCGCTAGCCCAGGGGCTGTTGCCGCGGCGGCCGACTTGCCTTCACGCGACATCATTCGCTCTTAAATGTGGCGGCCGGCTGAAATTGCCAGTTTCTGGGGCTTTCAGCCGTCGAAAGCGGCTTTCCGGCGGGAAGTGGCACGGCTTAAAACGACAAACGGCGGCTCCGGGGAGCCGCCGCAGAATATGTGCGCAGGCGCGCAGGTCCGGGTTTAGAGGTCGACCTTCTTGTACTCGGTGGTGTCCGGCCGGTCCTTCGAGCCGAGATAGGCTTTCGCGAACTCCCAGGCCTGCTCGACCTTGCTGGCCTTCACGTCCCAGAGTTCGGCCTGGTCGGGGTCGATCACCAGTACCACGACGCTCGGATCCTCCTTGCCCTGCGGCATCCAGGCCTCGGCCTCGGAGTCCCAGATCTTCTCCACCAGTGCGCGGTCGGAGGAGATGCGCGCGGTGCCGGAGACCGAGACATACTTGCCATGCTTCGAGAAGGTCAGCGCCACGCCGTTGTCGGCCTCGATCTCCTCGACCTTGTGCGACTCGCGGTCGGTCAGGAAGAGGATCTCACGGCGCTCTTGCGAGACCCGCGGCGCCATCGGGCGCGCCCGGAGCTGGCCGCCATTGCGGGTGACGACCATGCAGGTATCGAAGTCGTCGACCATGTCCCAGAAAGCGTCGGTGGTGTTCGTGGTCATATCGGATCCTTTTTCACTCTGTAAAAATGCCGGCGGCGTCCTGGCCGGCTGCTGGCCCTTGCGGGCAGCCTCCCTGCCGGGCCGCTTCCCCACTCAAATGCCGGAAAGAGCAAAAGGTGCCGTCGACCGCTCAACTCCGTAGCTTCCACGGTCAGGCAAGAGAACATTGCCGGCACGGCAGTCAATGAACCGATTAGATTTTGGCGGCCCAACATTAAATCGATTAATACTCTGAGTTCATTGGACAATCAGAGAAAGGCGGCTTGCTCAACATGATGCAGCGCAGTATTGACTGGAGCACTTGATCGTGACCTGCCGGGGCGGGGAGCGCAGACGAAGGAGTGACGGCATGGACGAGATCGGGCTGCGCAACCGCGCCAAAGGGCTGGACACCACGGGACTGACCGACCTCGCCTCGGTGCGGTGGAATCTGACGGAGGTCGAGCTGACCGAGACCGCGATCCGTCGCGGCGAAGGCGAGTTCACCGCCCATGGCGCGCTGGTGGTCACCACCGGCCAGCACACCGGCCGGTCCGCCAAGGACAAGTTCGTCGTCCGCGACGAACACACCGATCCGGTGATCTGGTGGGATAACAACAAGCCGATGGAGCCCGAGGCCTTCGAGCGCCTCTACGACGACTTCAAGGCGCATGCCAAGGGCCGCGACCTCTTCGTGCAGGATCTCGTCGGCGGCGCCGACCCCGACTATGCGATCTCGACCCGCGTCGTGACGGAATATGCCTGGCACGCCTTGTTCATCCGCAACCTCCTGATCCGCCCGACGCGCGAGGCGCTGCAGAGCTTCGATCCCGAGCTGACGATCATCGACCTGCCGTCCTTCCGCGCCGACCCCGAGCGGCACGGCGCGCGGACCGAGACGATCATCGCCTGCGACCTGACCCGCAAGATCATCCTGATCGGCGGCACCTCCTATGGCGGCGAGATGAAGAAGTCGGTGTTCACCGTCCTCAACTATCTCCTCCCCGCCAAGGGCGTGATGCCGATGCACTGCTCGGCCAATTCCGGCGAGGGCGACGACGTCGCGGTGTTCTTCGGCCTGTCCGGCACCGGCAAGACGACGCTCTCGGCCGATCCGAAGCGCACGCTAATCGGCGATGACGAGCATGGCTGGGGCGAGCATGGGGTCTTCAACTTCGAGGGCGGCTGCTACGCCAAGACGATCAAGCTCTCGGCCGAGGCGGAGCCGGAGATCTTTGCGACGACGCGCAAGTTCGGCACGGTGCTGGAGAACGTCGTGCTCGACGCCGACCGCGTGCCCGATTTCGACGACAAGTCGCTGACCGAGAACACCCGCGCCGCCTATCCCTTGCACTTCATTCCGAACGCCAGCGAGAGCGGCCGGGCGGGCCATCCGAAGAACATCATCATGCTGACGGCGGATGCCTTCGGCGTGCTGCCGCCGATCGCCAAGCTGACCTCCGCCGAGGCGATGTACCACTTCCTGTCCGGCTATACCGCGAAGGTCGCCGGTACCGAGAAGGGCGTCACCGAGCCGGAAGCGACGTTCTCGACCTGCTTCGGCGCGCCCTTCATGCCGCGTCACCCGTCGGAATACGGCAACCTCCTGCGCGACCTCATCGGCAAGCATGGCGTCGACTGCTGGCTGGTCAACACCGGCTGGACCGGCGGCGCCTACGGCACCGGCAACCGCATGCCGATCAAGGTCACGCGGGCGCTGCTCGCCGCCGCGCTCGATGGCTCGTTGAAGGATGCCGAGTTCCGTACCGACCCCTCCTTCGGCTTCCAGGTGCCGGTGGCCGTCGAGGGCGTCGACGCCGGCATTCTCGACCCGCGCTCGACCTGGGCCGACAAGGCCGCCTACGACCGGCAGGCCGCCAAGCTCGTCGAGATGTTCCGCGCCAATTTCGGGAAGTTCGAGGCGCATGTCGGCAGCGACGTGCTCGAGGCCTCGCCGATCTCGGCGCTCGCCGCCGAATAGGCGCGCCACCCCCTGCTCTGGGAGGGCAGGCCCGCGATCACCGTTCGGGAGAGCGGCGGTCGCGGGCCTTTTTGTTTTCCGGCCTGGCGCTTGCCAGGCGCAGGCGCCGCGGGCACATGGGGCGGGGCCGCAGCGGGCCGCAGCGGGGCCTTAGGGAGAAACGGCGATGAGCGAGGAAGAGGACGGGCTGCGCGTCAATGCCCGGCTGCTGATCCCCGGCGCCTTTCTCGAGGAAAGCTTCATCCGCTCGAGCGGCCCCGGCGGGCAGAACGTCAACAAGGTCGCGACCGCCGTGCAGTTGCGCTTCGACGCGCGCGGCGCCCGGGTGCTGTCCGACGAGGTGGCGGTGCGGCTGATGAAGCTGGCCGGCAGCCGCACGACGAAGGCCGGCGAGATCCTGATCGAGGCCTCGCGCCACCGCACCCAGGAGCGCAACCGCCAGGACGCGCGCGACCGCCTGATCGCCTTGATCCAGGAAGCGCTCGTCCCGCCGCCGCCGCCGCGCAAGAAGACGCGGCCGTCGAAGGGCTCGGTCGAGCGGCGGCTGACCGGCAAGCGCGTGCGCGCCGACGTCAAGAAGGGCCGTGGCCGCGTCGACGACTGACGTAGGCTCCGGACCCAAAAACCATCCGCCTTGCCCACCGCGCACCAATCCCCCGTCTGTTCGCCGTGAACGAATGCACGCGCTCAACACGTCCGCGTGCTTGCGGTCCGGGCACGGGACTCGGCTCTGGTGCCAGCGCGCCCAGCGGCTACATAATGGGAAACCATCACTCTATATTTGGAGGGCGCCATGCAGCGTCGGCAGTTTCTTCAGACCAGCGCAGCGCTTTCCGTGACCCTTCTCAGCGGCGTCGCGCTTTTCGGTTTCGGCCGGCCCGCAGAAAGCGCCGAGGGTGATTTTCGCTTCAAGCTGACCGACGAGGAATGGCGCAAGAAGCTGACGCCCGACCAGTACACCGTGCTGCGCCAGGAAGGCACCGAGCGGCCCTTCTCCAGCCAGCTGAACCACAACGAGAAGCAAGGCACCTACAGCTGCGCCGGCTGCGACACGCCGGTCTACACCTCCGACACCAAGTTTGACTCCGGCACCGGCTGGCCGAGCTTCTATGCGGCGATCGCCGGCAATGTCGGCAATACCACGGACTACAAGCTGGTCTATCCCCGCACCGAGGAGCATTGCGCCACCTGCGGCGGCCATCTCGGCCATGTCTTCGACGACGGCCCCGCCCCGACCGGCAAGCGCCACTGCATCAACGGCGTCGTCCTGAACTTCCGCGAAAACGGCACCGCATCCTGACGGTACAGCGCCTGGTGTCGGTCTTGCAGTAAAGGGAGACGGTTTCTTTACCGATGAGGCGGAGCATAAGGAGGCGGGGATTCGAGGCCGCGACCTGATTGAACTCGGAGAAAGCCGACGCCATATGAGGTGAACAGTGCCGGAGACGCCGCTTCCCTTGGGTCTCCATCCAAAGTCGCTTTCACAAGGACTTGGCTTGATGAGCCGGATGACACCGTTTTCCAGTCCCTTTCTGCTGGGCTTCGATACCGTCGAGCGAACCCTCGAGCGCATCGGGAAAGGCGGGGAAGGCTATCCTCCCTACAACATCGAGCGCATTGGCGAGGAGGGCGAGGACGGCCCGACCGGGTCGCATTTCCTGCGGATCACGCTGGCGGTCGCCGGCTTCCGTCCGGAGGATCTCGAGGTGACCACGGAGGAGAACCAGCTGACCATTCGCGGCCGACAGGGCGACGAGAAGGACCGCGACTATCTCCACCGGGGGATTGCCGCGAGACAGTTCCAGAAGAACTTCCTGTTCGCCGACGGGATGAAGATTATCGGGGCAACGCTGAAGAACGGCCTGCTGCTGATCGATCTCGCAAGACCCGAACCGGAGCGCATCGTAAAGCGCATCGAGATTAATGTCACCGCGTGAAGACCGGTCCGGTGGATCGATTATGACCGCGCTACGTTTGCCTTTCAGGAGACGATAATATGACGAACACCATGCCGTCGACCATTTCCGAGACCGATCTCGCCGCCATCGGCGAAGGCCACGTCGCTTACCTCCGCCGCATGTCGTCGGACGACATCCGCGCCAAATTCCCGTCCGCGCAGTCGATCGCGCCTGGCATCAGCCTTTGGGCCTTGTTCGGTGCTGACGGTACGCCGCTCGCGGTTTCCGATGACCGCGGCAGCATTCTCGCCAGCGCTTCGGACAACTCTCTGACCACCGTCAGCATCCACTAAGCGGCGTATGAGGCAGCTCAGCAATTAGGCGACGTGGGTTGCCGCTGTAGTCAATATTCGAGAGTAGAGAGGGTGGCGAAAGCCACCCTTTTTTGTACCGTGATGGAGGATCGCGGGATGGGCCAGAAATCGATGTCAGGCGGCGTGCGGGGACCGTGACTCGGTCATCAGCGAATAGATCGTCTCGGAATCGCGGGACGAGCGCAGCCGGGCGACGGTTTCCGGGTTGCGCAGGAGCCGGGCGATCTTCGACAGCGCCTTCAGATGATCGGCGCCGGCGCCTTCGGGCGCCAGCAACAGGAAGACGAGATCGACCGGCTGGTCGTCGAGCGCATCGAACTCGATCGGGCGGCTGAGCCGGCCGAAGACGCCAACCAGCCGCGTCAGGTTGGACAGTTTGCCGTGCGGGATAGCGATGCCATTGCCGACCCCTGTCGAGCCCAGACGCTCGCGCTGCAGCACGGTCTCGAAGATCTCGCGCTCGGACAGGCCCGTCTGCTCGGCGGCGCGCTCGGACAGTTCCTGCAGCACCTGCTTCTTGGAAGTGGCCTTCAGCGCCGGCAGGATCGCCTCCGGCACAATGAGGTCGCCGAGGTCCATCGCGATGATCTTGGCAGGGGAATGCGACGTCATGAGGCTGGAAATCCGTATCTGAGGCGGGCTGCCGGTGAGACCGGATAGGCGGTCCCCGCAGCACATCGTCGGACGGGCATGGCTCGCGTCACCATGAACGCGGAGCCATGCCCGAGGCTTTACGCCTCGGTCTTGTAGGTCGAGGGGTCGACCCAGCCGAAATTGCCGTCGGCGCGGCGGTAGACGATGTTCACCTCGCCGCTGCCGGCATTGCGGAACACCACCACCGGGCTGTCCCGCCGGTCGAGTTCCATCACCGCGCTCGCCACCGACATGTAGCGGACCTGCAGCGAGGTCTCGGCGACGATCGCCGGTGCGTAGTCCTCCGGCACCTCGTCGATGTCGTCTTCCTCCGGCAAGGGCGCCTGCATGACGGTGTAGGCGACGTCGCGCTGCTGGCCGTTGCCGCCGGCATAATGGTCCTTCAGGCGGCGCTTGTAGCGGCGCAGGCGCTTCTCGATGCGTTCGGCGGAATCGGCGAAGGCGACCTCCGGATCATGCGCCTCGCCGGCGGCCTGGAAGATCACGCCGGTATCGAGGTGAAGGCTGCAGTCGCTGGAAAACCGCGGCCCGTCCTTCGACACCACGACCGTGGCGCTGAAATTGCCGTCGTAATATTTCCCGACCAGCTGGCCGAGCTTGTCCTCGATCCGTGTGCGAAACGCTTCGCCCACGTCCATATGTTTGCCGGATACCCGAACACTCATATTGCTAGCTCCTCCGGACAATCGATCCCGCTTCGACACGAAGTGGATCCGTCCCCTTGATACACCGGCCAGCTGGTTCTGGCCGGATCTTTTCGCGAAGGGCCCGCGCCAATCCGGCCGGCGCGGCCTTCTCGATCGCCATGGGTCCGACCGACGGTTTTAGGGTCGGCCTTCTAAGAACGATCGAACCTTCTGTCAACGCGAAGCACGGCTCTGCGATCCCCTGACACATCGCGTGATCGGGCTCGGTTCCGGCCGTCTTCTCCTCTGCATTCAGAAGAACGAACGCGATCAGATGCTTGACGGGCGGTCAGGACGCGAGCCGCCGGGCGTTAAATTCTCGGCGGCGTTGTATCGAGGACGGAATACCCAGCCCTTCCCGATATTTTGCGACCGTGCGCCGTGCCAGATCCACGCCTTCGCGCTTCAGTTTCTCGGCGATATCGTCGTCGGAGAGCACCGAGCCCGGCCCCTCGGCGCCGACCATGGTCTTGATGCGGTGCTTGACGCTCTCGGCCGAATGCGCGTCGCCGCCGGAGGAGGAGGCGATCGCCACGGTGAAGAAGAATTTCAGTTCGAACGTGCCGCGGGGCGTCGCCATGTACTTGTTGGCGGTGACCCGGCTGATTGTCGATTCATGCATGCCGACGGCCTCGGCGACGCTCATCAGCGTCAGCGGCTTCAGCCCGGTAATGCCTTCCATCAGGAAGCCGTCCTGGCGGCGGACGATCTCGCTCGCGACCTTCAGGATGGTGCGGGCGCGCTGGTCGAGCGAGCGGACCAGCCAGTTGGCGGAGGCGTGGCAGTCCGAGATGAAGGTCTGCTCCGCCTTGTCGAGCCGCCCGGTGGCGATGCGCTGGACATAGTCGGACTGGACGAGGACCTTCGGCAGCGCGTCCGGGTTCAGCTCGATCCGCCAGCTGCCGTCGGACGCCGCCTCGACCACGACGTCGGGCACGACGACGTCCACCGCCGAGGCCTCGAATCCCTGGCCGGGCTTGGGGTCCAGCCGGCGGATCTCCGCCAGGATGTCCATCAAGCCGCTCTCGTCCTCGCCGGTGATCCGGCGGAGCGCGGCAAAGTCGCGGCGGCCGAGGAGGTCGAGATGCGCGAGGACGCTTTCCATCACCGGGTCGAGACGGTCCTGCCGGCGCAGCTGGATGGCGAGGCAATCGGAAAGGTCCAGCGCGAACAGTCCGGCCGGCTCCGCCTCGCGCTGCAGCCGGGCGATAATGTCGGCCAGCCGGGCCGGCTCGATGCCAAGCGTTTCGGCGGTCTGCCCGACATCGAGGCGGAGATAGCCGACCTCGTCGAGCTGCTCGATCAGGCTCTCGGCGATCTTGCGCTCCAGCGGATCGCGGATCGCCTCCTGGATCTCCTGCAAGGCGTGGGCGTAGAGCGAGGGCCTCGCCTCGGCCAGCGCCTCGATGAACGAGGCGCCCGAGCCGCCACCGCCGCCGGCACCGTCATGGCCGCTCGGCTGCAGCGGGCTGCGCTCGTCCGCCGGCGTGCCGGCGGCGGGCTCGACCGCGTCGAAGCCGTCGTCATAGGCGTCGCCGTCCTCGCGCGCGCCGGACAGAGCGGTCTCGCCGCTGCTGGCCTCGGCAGGAACGCCTGCCTCCGCAGCGCCCTCGTTTCCCTCCGCGCTGCCGGAATCGGCGCCGGCGTCGGTCGCGAGCAGCGGGTTCTTCTCCATTTCCTGGTCGATGAAGGTTTGCAGCTCGCGGTGCGAGAACTGCAGCAGCCGGATCGACTGCAGCAGTTGAGGGGTCATCACCAGGCTCTGGCTTTGACGCATCTGGAGCTTAGCGGAGAGCATCGAACACGCCTTGCGAACACATCCCGGACAGGATGGCCGGACAAAAACCCCGTCCGGGCCGACCGGCATCAAAGCTGGTCCGCATCTTGCTTGTCAATGCGCCCCCGGCTTTCGCCGAGCGAAACTGCCGCTCGGTCAAGACTGCCGGGTCAGAAGGTAAACTGGTCGCCGAGATAGAAGCGCCGGACGTCGACATTGTCGACGATTTCCTGCGGGTCACCATGCGTCAGGACGGCGCCGGCATGCATGATGTAGGCGCGGTCGATGAGGCCGAGCGTCTCGCGGACGTTGTGGTCGGTGATGAGGACGCCGATGCCGCGCTGGGTGAGGTGGCGCACAAGGTCCTGGATGTCGGAGACGGCGATCGGATCGACACCCGCGAAGGGCTCGTCGAGCAGCATGAAGGTCGGCCGTGAGGCGAGTGCCCGGGCGATCTCGCAGCGCCGACGCTCGCCGCCGGAAAGCGCCGTCGCCGGGGACTTGCGCAGGTGCTCGATGTGGAACTCCTCAAGCAAGGCGGTCAGCTGGTCCTCGCGGGCCGACTTGTCCTTCTCGACCACTTCCAGCACGGCGCGGATGTTGTCCTCGACCGACAGGCCGCGAAAGATCGAGGCCTCCTGCGGGAGGTAGCCGATGCCGAGGCGCGCCCGGCGGTACATCGGGATCTGCGTGATGTCGTGCCCGTCGAGCTCGATCCGGCCGCCATCGACCGGCACCAGGCCGGTGATCATGTAGAAGCACGTCGTCTTGCCGGCGCCGTTCGGGCCGAGGAGGCCGACGGCCTCGCCGCGGCGCACGAAGACGTCGACATTGTCGACGACGCGGCGCCCGCGATAGGACTTGGTGATGCCGCTCGCCACCAGCGTGCCGGCCGTATCGGTGCGCGCGGCGTCCCCCATCAGCGCATCGCGCGAGCCGGGCGCGGCGCCGATGATCCGCTGCGGGCCGGGGGCCGGGGCGCGGGTGTCGCGGTGCATCGGGGTATCGGTCATATGGCTAGGCCCACTGGATTGGGTTCGGCCCGCGCGGCGCGGGCAATGCGCAACCGGCGGGCGTCCTGTTGCGGTAAGCGGCCCCTCGCAAGGCGCTGGAACGGCGGCCCTTGCGGGCCGCCAGCAGCGCGGCCTACTGGCCGGCGGGCTTCTGGTCGGGCGCCATCAGCATCTTGATGCGGCCACCGCTCTTGCCGCCGCCGCTGAACTGGGCGATGCCGGTGTCCATGTGGATGGTGAGCTTGGGCCCCCGGGCGACGTTCTCGCCTTGCGACAGCACCACGTTGCCCGTCAGGATAGCGAGCTGCGTCTTCATGTCGAAATTGGCGGTCTCGGCCGTCGCCACCTGGTCGGTCGACTTGATGTAGACCTTGCCGCTCGCCTCGATCCGGTCGATCTGGTTGTTGCCGCCCGGCAGCGCGCCCTTGGAGGCCGCAAGCTTCGGCTTCGGCGCGTCCGCGGGGGCCTTCGCATCGGCCGCCGGCGCCTTGATGTAGTAGACCAGGAGCTTCGCCGTCTTGATCAGCGTCTCGCCCTGCGACACCGAGACGTTGCCACTGAAGGTCGCAAGCGCCTTGGCGTCGTCGACGTCGAGCTGGTCGGACTCGATCGCGATCGGCTGGTCGCCTTGAACGTTGAGGCCGTTGAAGGTGCCGGGCGCCTGGGCGAAAGCCGGTGCGGCTGCGCAGAACAGGCCGGCCAGGACGAGATGGCGGGCGAAGGGAAGAAGCGGGCGTGTCATGGCGCGGAGCTTTCGGATGGGGCGGGGCGGGCGGTGTCGGACGCAGCACTCGCGTCGGTCGGAGCGTCTGCGGCGGAGGGCAGCATGGTCATCTTCACGCCGTCGCCAAAGCTCAGGAGCTTGCCGCCGTTCTTGACGGTGAGGGAGCCGGCGTTGATCGTCTGGTTGGGCATGTCGATCGCCACGGGACCCTTGCCGACCATGTTGCCCGCGGCGAGGTCGATCTCGGCATCCTTCAGCCGGATCGACATGCCATCGGTGGTGTCGACGGTGATGGCGTCGAAGAGGTTCAGCTTCTGCGCCTTCTGATCGAAATGGCCGCGCGTGGCGACGATGTCGGCCGTGGTATCGGCGCGCACGCCGACATTCGCCTTGATCGTCTCGAGATCGACGCCGCCGCCGTCGAGCGACTGGATGGCGCGCTGGGCGACCATCGAATAGGGCCGGCCGGCCTTGTCGAAGCCCGTCATCCGCGGGTCCTCCATGACGATGCGGCCGTTGTCGAGGCTGGCGGAGGAGATCGAGACGTCGTCCGGCAGGCTGCGCGCGAAGAAGGTGACGAGACCGCCGCCGACCACGATGATCACGGCAAGCATCGGCAAGCCGATTTTCAGCAGCCGGACGAGGCGCGAGTGACGCCGGGCACGGGCAAACTCGCGCTCCGAGCGGACATGGTCGTGCTGGCCGCCGAAGGCAGCCGTCGGCACGGCCCGATCCATGTGTCCTGTGCTCGCCGTCAAACCGCTTGTCCTGCGCTTTCTGCCTGATGCTGCATCACGATGGGGCCCGATCGCCAGGCCAGGCGCCGGGGCGGGCGGCGAACGAAGGTCTTCGTGACCGCTCCCGAAAGAGCCAGCCGGTATGTCAGCAATATGGGATTTTTGCGTCCCGTTAAAGAGAGGGGGCCCCGCCCGCGTTTTTGTCGCGCTTGGCAAGTCCCCAGCGAAAGTCTATCGAACAAGGGTTAGCAAATCATGATGGTGGACGTGACTTGGCCTCTGCACAGGACCTGATCGACCGGCGACGCCTACGGCGCAAGCTCGGCTTCTGGCGCGTGCTGGCGGTGCTCTTCCTCGCCGCGGCGGTGGTCGGCATCCCGCTGGCGCTGCGGTCCGCCGATGGCCCGCTCGGCGTCGGCGACCAGATCGCACGGGTGAAGATCGAGGGCCTGATCACCGAGGACGAGAAGCTGCTCGACCTCCTGAAGGATCTGAAGGACGACGCCTCGGTCAAGGCGGTGATCCTGCAGATCGACAGCCCCGGCGGCACGACGGTCGGCGGCGAGACGCTCTACCGCGCCGCCCGCGCGATCGCCGAGGTCAAGCCGCTCGCCGCCGAGGTCGGGACGCTGGCCGCCTCCGCCGGCTACATGGTCGCCGCGGCCTCCGACCACATCGTCGCACACGACACCTCGATCGTCGGCTCGATTGGCGTCCTGTTCCAGTATGTCGACGCCTCGGTCCTCCTTGGAAACGTCGGCGTCGACGTCCGGGCGATCAAGTCCTCGCCGATGAAGGCCGAGCCATCGCCTTTCGCGCCGGCGAGCCCCGAATCGCAGGAGATGATCCGCCGTTTGGTGATGGACACCTATCAGTGGTTCGTCACTTTGGTCGGCGAGCGCCGCCCGATCGACGCGGCCGAAGCGCTGCGGCTGGCCGACGGGTCGGTGTTCACCGGCCGGCAAGGGCTCGCCAACCACCTCGTCGACGCGCTGGGCGGCGAGGACGAAGTGCGTTCCTGGCTGGAGAACGACCGGAAAGTCGCCAAGGGCCTCGACATCGTCGACCGCGAGCCGGCCAAGGACGAGGGCTTCGGCTGGTCGCCCTTTGCGCAGGCGCGCGCCTTCGCCTTTGCCACCCTCGGCCTCGATCCGGCGGCCGAGACCTTGCCGCAGGCGCTGGCGCGGGGCACCGGCCAGATCAGCGGCCTTGTCTCGCTCTGGGCGCCCGGCGCCGGCTTCGGCGGGCGGTAAGCCGGCCGTTCCGCAGCCGAAGAGCGATCTGGCATATTGATCTCGCCATCCCGCTGCCGTTAAGGTCGGGTTAGAGGTCACGCACCGCAGGCCGGCATTTGCCGGAGCCGCCGACGTCAGGCCCTTTCTCGGGCAGCATGGGTATTTCTGGAAATTCCCGTCGGCGGACGATCCGCCCCTTTCGACCCAAAGACACTGGAGCAGTCCGTGATCAAGTCCGAACTCGTGCAGATCATCGCGAGCCGAAACCCGCATCTCTACCAGCGTGACGTCGAGACCATCGTCAACGCCATCTTTGACGAGATCACCGACGCGCTCTGCGAGAGCAACCGCGTCGAGCTGCGCGGCTTCGGCGCCTTCTCGGTGAAGAACCGCCCGCCGCGCTCCGGCCGCAACCCGCGCACCGGCGAGTCGGTCGACGTCGAGGAGAAATGGGTGCCGTTCTTCAAGGCCGGCAAGGAGCTGCGCGAGCGCCTGAACGACGGCGGCTGACCCGCCCCGGCGGCTCTCGGACCGGTCCGCCGGACGAGCGCCGCAAGCCGCCATCGACACGGCGCGATTGACCATGCGCGCCGGACTGCCATATCGATGCTCTGGCAAGACCACGTCCGGTGAACCCAGGACGACAAGCGCAGGGATGCATGATGATCTCCAGAATTCTGTCCTTCGTGATCCTGGTGCCGCTGGCGATCCTCCTGGTCGTGTTCTGCGTGTCGAACCGCGAGGTGGTCACCATCTCGCTCGATCCGCTCGGCACCATGCCGCAGTTCACTTTCGGTCTGCCGCTGTTCATCATCCTGATGGGCGCGGTGATCGTCGGGGTTATCCTTGGCGGCATCGGCACCTGGCTGACCCAGGCGCACTATCGCCGCAACGCGGCCGTCCGCAAAGCGGAGGTCGCACGGCTTCGCCGCGAGGCGGATGACGCCAACGAGCGCCTGCGCCTGCTGCGCGAAGACTCGGTTCCGACGTCGACTGCCCTCGTCGCGCCCCGCGCCGCCTGATCTGACGCAGTCCGGCTTTTGCGACAGCGCTCATATGGGCGCTGACGCGCGGGAGGTCTGCTGGTGATCTTGTTTGGTTGAATGCTGAGGAGGTGCTGCGCTCGCGGCCAACCGCTTGGCGACTTGCCGCTCCTCATCCGTCCCTGACCTACGAGCCTGCTGGCTTCGAGACCCCTGGTGTCGACTGCGCGCCTGCCGCGAGGTGGGCGGCGAAGGCGTCGAAGAAGCGCGTGGCGAGCTTGTTGATGGTCGATTCGATCAGCCGGCCGCCGAACTGGGCGATCCGTCCGGAAATTTCGGTGTCGAGCACGGCATAGTGCACGACGGTCTCATGCCCGTCCGCCTCGAGCCGGACGTCGGCGCTGCCCTTGGCGAACCCCGCCATGCCGCCCTTGCCCTCGCCGATGATCGTGTAGCGCGAGGGCGCCTCGACGTTTTCGAGCCGGATGACGCCGTTCAGCCGCAGCCGGATCGGCCCGATCCGGAACGAGACCGTCGTCTCCATCCGGCCGGGCGAGGTCATTTCCAGCCGCTCGCAGCCGGGAATGCAGGCGCCGAGCACCAAAGGGTCGTTCAGCGCCGTCCAGACGGCATCCCGCGGGGCGGGCAGGCGAAATTCGCCGGTGAGATCCATATCCTCGTCCCTTCTGCCGCCTTCCTCGCTGCGGAAAAAGGACTGCTGCCGGCCAGAGCGCCCGGCATCCAAGAGGATGCAGGAAGGCCGTTTCATCTTTGAGAGGCGAGGGCATCTGTCCGTCATGGGGTCGGTCGACCCCGGTTCGGCTTGCCCTGCCGCACGCCGGCGTTTTGCCAAGCGGCAGCCAAAGAGATAGAGGAGCCCATGCCGATTGTCAGCCGCAAGGAAATGCCCCGTTGAGCGGACCGCGCCGTCCCCGCAAAGAACCGCCGCCGTTCCGGCCGCGTGAAACCCGCCGGCGCGAAACGCCCGCAGCCGTCTCGGCGCCTGCCGAGCCGGCGCCAGAGCCAGCGGTCGCGCGCGTCGCCAATGCCGACCGGCCGCCGCTGCGCCAGCATGCCGGGCCACGTCCTGCCGAGCGGCTGCCGGTGATCCTCACCGTCGAGCCGGACGGCGACTACGCCCTCCTCGACTCCGGGGCCGGCGAGAAGCTCGAGCGCTACGGCCCCGTCGTCGTCCGCCGGCCGGAGAACCAGGCGATCTGGCAGCGCCGGCTTCCGGATGCCGAATGGGAGGCGGCCGACGCCGTCTTCACCGGCGATACCGACGAGGAAGGCATTGGCCGCTGGCGCTTCCCGAAGACGCCGCTCGGTGAGACCTGGCCGCTGCAGCACAAGAGTCTGTCCTATCTCGGCCGCTTCACCTCGTTCCGCCACACCGGCGTGTTTCCTGAGCAGGCCGGCCACTGGGCCTATGTCACGGCGGCGATCGAGGCGGCCAGGCGCCCGGTGCGGGTGCTCAACATGTTCGGCTATACCGGCCTTGCCTCGCTGCTCGCCGCCCGGGCCGGCGCCGAGGTGACGCATGTCGACGCCTCCAAGAAGGCGATCCTCTGGGCGCGCGAGAACCAGGAACTCGCCGGCCTCTCCGACAAGCCGATCCGCTGGATCTGCGAGGATGCCGTGCGCTATGCCGAGCGCGAAGTGAAGCGCGGCAGCCGCTACGACATCGTGCTCCTCGACCCGCCGAAGTTCGGCCGCGGGCCGAAAGGCGAGGTCTGGCAGATCTTCGACGACCTGCCCTATCTCCTCGACCTGTCGCGCGATCTCCTGTCCGAGCGCCCGCTCGGCCTGATCCTCACCGCCTATTCCATCCGCTCGTCCTTCTACTCGCTCTCGGCGCTGATGGCGCAGACGCTGCGCGGCAAGGGCGGCACGATCGAATCCGGCGAGCTGATCATCCGCGAGGCCGGCGACGAGCCGCGCAGCCTCTCCACCTCGCTCTTTTCGCGCTGGATCCCCTGATGTCCGACCATAATGACGACACGCCCGAACGCGCGCCGCGCCGGCCCGACCTCTCGGCGCCCGGCCGGGTCAAAGACCTTTCCAGCGTCTCCAACCCGATCATCAAGGACATCCGCGCGCTCGGGCTGAAGAAGCACCGCGAGGAGACCGGCCTGTTCATCGCGGAGGGGCTGAAGCTCGTCATCGACGCGCTCGACGCCGGCTGGAAGATCGAGACGCTGGTGGTGGCGAAATCCCAACTGCACAACCCGCTCTTGACCAAGACCGCCGCCCGGACCGTGGCGCTCGGCGCCGACGTGGTGGAGGCCTCGGAAAAGGTGCTGGGCGTCATCACAAGGCGCGACAACCCGCAGAGCGCCATCGGCGTCTTCAAGCAGAAGACCGTCGGCCTCGACGCGCTCGACATCGGCCGCGACGGCGTCGTCGTGGCGCTCGACCGCGTGCGCGATCCCGGCAATCTCGGCACCATCCTGCGCACGGCGGATGCGGTCGGGGCGAAGGGCGTGGTGCTGATCGGCGACTGCGTCGACCCGTTCTCGCTGGAGACCGTGCGTGCCACCATGGGCTCGATCTTCGCCGTGCCGATCGTCCGGGCGAGCGAGGGCCAGTTCCTCGGTTGGCGCACGAAATTCCGCGGCCTTGTCGCCGGCACCCACATGGCCGGCACCACCGACTACCGCACGCCCGACTATGCCGCGAAGGCGACGCTGCTGCTGATGGGCAACGAGCAGGCGGGCCTGTCGGAGCCACTGGCCAAATCCTGTGACGTCCTTCTGCGCATCCCCCAGGCCGGCCGCGCCGACAGCCTGAACCTTGCCATCGCCACCGGCGTCATGCTGTTCGAGGTCCGGCGCAAGGCGCTCGTGCTGTGAGGCCGATGCTCTGGATCAATGCGGTGATCGTCGCGCTCGCGGTCGTCGCCGACCAGGTGATCAAGGCCATCGTGGTGGCAGAGATGCCGCTCGGCAGCGCGATCGAGCTCCTGCCGTTCCTTGCGCTCTACCACGCCCGCAACGAGGGCATCGCCTTCTCGATGTTCGCCGGCTTCGACGACATTGGCCTCGTGCTGATGGCGACCGCCGTGCTCGGTTTCGTCGCCTGGCTCTGGTGGAAGACGCCGGCCGACCGGAAGTTGACGCATTTCGCCTTCGCCATCATCGTCGGTGGCGCGATCGGCAACCTGATCGACCGCGTGCGGCTCGGCTATGTCACCGACTACGTGCTGTTCCACACGCCGGTCTGGTCGTTCGCGGTGTTCAACCTCGCCGACGCCTTCATCTCCGTCGGTGCAGCGATCATCGTTCTCGACGAGTTCCTGTTGGCAGGCCGCAGGAAGCAGACGGCTGCCGAACCGCGCGGCGACTGAGGCCAAAGCGGGGTATGGGCACCGCGCAGAAAAGGCAAGGAGACGGCGGATGAGCGACAGTTTCAGGGCGATCCTCGTCTCGCGCGGCGACGATAAGGTGCAATCGGTCGAGATCGTCGAGATGACGCCGGACCAGCTGATGGACGGCGACGTCGACATCGCGGTCGACGCCACGACGGTGAACTACAAGGACGGCCTCGCCATCACCGGCCGCTCGCCGGTGGTGCGCCGCTGGCCGATGATCCCCGGCGTCGACCTTGCGGGCACGGTGATCTCGTCCGCCAACCCCGACTGGGTGGCGGGCGACCGCGTGGTGCTCAATGGCTGGGGCGTCGGCGAGACGCACTACGGCGCCTATGCCGGGCGCGCCCGGCTGAGGGGCGAGTGGCTGGTGCCGCTGCCCCCGGCCTTCACGCCGATGCAGGCGATGGGCATCGGCACCGCCGGCTATACCGCGATGCTCTGCGTCATGGCGCTCGAGGCCGCCGGCCGCAAGCCAAGCGATGGCCCGGTGCTGGTGACGGGCGCTGCCGGCGGCGTCGGCTCGATTGCCGTCGCGCTGCTTGCCAGCCTCGGCTGGCAGGTCGTTGCCTCGACCGGCCGGCCGGCGGAGGCGGAATATCTCACGGGCCTCGGCGCGACCGAGGTCATCGACCGGGCCGAGCTCTCCGCCCCCGGCAAGCCGCTGGCCGCGCCGCGCTGGGCCGCCGCGATCGATTCCGTCGGCAGCCATACCCTTGCCAATGTCCTGGCGCAAACCCATTACAAGGGTGTTGTCGCTTGCTGCGGGTTGGCTCAAGGCATGGATCTGCCGGCATCGGTGGCGCCGTTCATCCTCCGCGGGGTCTCGCTTCTCGGCGTCGACTCCGTCATGGCGCCGAAAGCGGAGCGGCTCGAGGCCTGGCGCCGGCTGGCGTCCGATCTCGATCCGGCACGGCTCGCCGACATCACCACCGAGATCGGCTTCGACGACATCATCGGCGCGGCGCAGCGGATCGTCGACGGCGGTATCCGCGGTCGCCTCGCGGTCGCCGTATCGTGAAGCGCCATAGGCCGATAAAGGGCGCAGGACTGCCACGAACGGCAGGCGGGCGCGTTTCGGTCACGAAAGCTTCGCGGAACGAATATAATTCGTTAGAACAGGCGGTGGAACCGCAGGTGTCTGAGGTGGAGGGTCACATGAACCTATTGAGGACGGCCGACGCCACGCCGGGCTCCGGCGACCTGGGGCACTATCCGCTGGGCGCCGTGGTGCGCGCTTTCGTTCCGGCGCCGGTGCGCCGGATGAAAGGCCGCTTCGATCCGAACGGCCGCATTCTCGGCCGCCTCGGAACCCTCGAAGTGCGCCTTGCCCGATCGCGCGACGAGGTGAAGGCGGCGCAGCAGCTGCGCTACCACGTCTTCTACGAGGAAATGTCGGCCAAGCCCTCGGTGCTGCAGAAGCTCACCCGGCGCGACAAGGATACCTTCGACCGCTATTGCGATCATCTTCTCGTGGTCGATACCGCCCGCGGCGGCCGCCTCGCCGAGCAGATCGTCGGCACCTACCGGCTGATGCTGCCGGAAGCGGCGGCGATGGCCGGAGGCTACTACACGGAACAGGAATTCCAGATCGCGCCGCTGATCGCCCGCCATCCCGGCAAGCGCTTCATGGAGCTCGGCCGCTCCTGCGTGCTGAAGCCTTATCGCGGCAAGCGCACGGTCGAGCTGCTCTGGCAGGGCATCATGGCCTATGTCCGCCAGCACCGCATCGACGTGCTGTTCGGCTGCGCCTCGCTGTCTGGCACCGATCCCGAAAGGCTGGCGTTGCCGCTGTCCTTCCTGCGATCCAACGCCTCGGCGCCGGCCGAATGGCGGGTCTCGGCGCAGCCGCACCGCGGCCTGCCGGTGAATGGGGACGTCGTCTGCGCTGACCCGCGCCGGGCGCTCGCCTCGCTGCCGCCGCTGCTGAAGGGGTACCTGCGGATCGGCGGCTATATCGGCGGCGATGCCGTGGTCGATACGCAGTTCGGCACCACCGACGTGCTGGTGGTGGTCCCGGTCGCCAACATCGATCCGCGCTACATCGAATATTACGGGCCGGACTCGCGCTTCGCCGCCTGAGCAACAGCAGGCTGCGGGCTCGCAGCGCTGCGGTCGGCAGCGTGGCGCCCGGCAAGCCAGTCTCCGGAATGCACCATCAGTTGATGACGGCCACGTCCTGCCTGCTCAATCAGTCCAGACGGGCCTTCGCCGGCGTTCTACTGTCCGACGCGAACGACGCTGCGCGTGGTGAGATCGACGATCACCGGCAGGCCGTTATAGTAGAAATAGGCGTAGCTCGCCTCGCCCTCGAGCGGCACCAGGTGGATCACTTCCGGCACGGTCTCGCCGAGCGTCGGCGCGAAGCGAAGGCTGGAATCGTCGACCGGGTTCTCGACCGCGAAATCATAGACGTTCACCCGCACCGCTGCCTTGGCGGGCTCCGCCGCCTGTCCATGCGCGATGCCGGTAAAGGCGAGCATTGTCAGGAGGGTGGTCAGCGACGGGCGGTGGGTCATGCGTTCCTCGGGGAATGGCAGGCGGACCAGATGGCCACCCGCACTCCCCCAATATAGAACGGCCCCCGCCGCTTGATAATGGCCGCGTGTGCGGCGCACGCAATTCTCTTGCAGTGTTGCTCTCGCCTCTCCTGGGGGGCCACAACGGTGGACAGCGGGACCGGGGCCTTTCCGCCGCCGCGCCCCGCCGCTATGCCAAAGGTGCCAAGCTGCCCGCGGCCCGCCGGAAGGCCGGCAGCACGGCGGTCCGCTTTGGGGGCGCCCTTCGAGGCAGCCTATCGGGGCAGAATTTCTAGGAGACGATCGATCGCCGCGATGAAAGAGGAGAACGCCCCGACGCCGATGATGGCGCAGTACATCGAGATCAAGGCGGCCAATCCCGATTGCCTGCTGTTCTACCGGATGGGCGATTTCTACGAGCTGTTCTTCGACGACGCCGCGATCGCGTCGCGCGCGCTCGGCATCGCGCTGACGCGCCGCGGCAAGCACCAGGGCGAAGACATCCCGATGTGCGGCGTGCCGGTGGTCTCCTCCGACGACTACCTGCAGCGGCTGATCGGTCTCGGACACCGCGTCGCCGTCTGCGAGCAGCTCGAGGATCCGGCCGAGGCGCGCAAGCGCGGCGGCAAGTCGCCGGTGAAGCGCGACGTCGTCCGGCTGGTGACGCCCGGCACGATCACCGAGGACCGGCTGCTCGATCCCGGCAAGCCGAACTATTTGATGAGTCTTGCCCGCCTCGGCGGCTCGGGGCCGCAGGCCGAGTATGCGCTGGCCTGGGCCGATCTCTCGACTGGGCAGTTCACCGTCAAGGCGAGCACCGCGGAGCGCCTCTCGACCGACATGCTGGCGGTCGACCCGTCGGAGATCATCGTCGCCGACACGGTGTTCCACGATGCGGCGCTGAAGCCGCTGTTCCACCAGCTGCGCCAGCTCGCCCGGCCGGAGCCTGCCGTCCTCTTCGATGCGGCAACGGCCGCCGCGCGGCTCTGCCGCTTCTACGATGTCGCGACGCTCGACGGCTTCGGCGAGTTCGGCCGGGCGGAGATTGCGGCCGCCGCCGCGCTTCTCGCCTATCTCTCGAAGACGCAGTTTGCCGCCAAGCCCGCGCTGGCGCGGCCGGAACGCCTCGGCAGCAATGCGGTGATGCTGATCGACCCGGCGACCCGGGCGAGCCTCGAGCTGACCCGCTCGACCGATGGCAAGCGCCAGGGCAGCCTCCTCGCCACCATCGACCGCACCGCCACCGGCGGCGGCTCGCGCCTCCTCGCGCAGCGCCTCGCCGGCCCGCTGACGGCGCCGGCCGCGATCCGGCGGCGGCTCGATGCGGTCGGCTTCTTCGCCGAGGATCCCACCTTTCGCGCCGGCCTGCGCGCACTTCTGAAGACGCTGCCCGATACCGAGCGCGCGCTGTCGCGCCTGTCGCTCGACCGCGGCGGCCCGCGCGATCTCGCCGCTGTCCGCGATGGGCTCGCCGTCGCCCGCGAGATCGCCGCGCTGCTCGCCGGCGCAGCGCTGCCGGACGAGCTCACTGCTGCCGTCGCGGGCCTTGCCGCGCTGCCGGCGGGTATCGAGGCCGAGCTCGCCGGCATGCTGGCGGAAGCCGTGCCGCTGCAGAAGCGCGACGGCGGCTTCATCCGCGAGGGCGCCATTGCCGGGCTCGACGAGGCGCGCGCGCTGCGCGACCGCTCGCGCCGGGTGATCGCCGAGCTGCAGGGCCGCTATGCCGAGGAGACCGGCGTCCGCTCGCTGAAGATCAAGCACAACAACGTGCTCGGCTATTTCGTCGAGGTCTCCGAGGCGCATGCACCCTCGCTGAACGGAACCGATGCCTTGAAGGCGCGCTTCTTCCACCGCCAGACCATGGCGAACTGTCTGCGCTTCTCGACCGTCGAACTCTCCGACCTTGAAAGCCGCATCGCCGGTGCCGCCGCCGAAGCGCTCGCGCTGGAGCTCGCGTCGTTCGAGACACTGTCGGCGATGATCGTCGCGGCCTCCGCGCCGCTGCAGCAGGCGGCCGAGGCGCTCGCCGTGCTCGACGTTTCCGCAGCGCTTGCGGAACTCGCGCTGTCGGAGGCCTGGACCCGGCCAGAGGTCGACGACAGCCTCGCCTTCGCCATCGAGGGCGGCCGGCATCCGGTGGTCGAGGCGGCGCTAAAGGCGGGGTCGGGCGATCCCTTCATCGCCAATGACTGCGACCTCTCGCCGCCGTCGGCGACGGGCAAGGACTCCAAGGCCGGCGCGATCTGGCTGCTGACCGGCCCGAACATGGGCGGCAAGTCGACCTTCCTGCGCCAGAACGCGCTGATCGCCGTGCTCGCCCAGGCCGGCGCCTATGTGCCGGCGACCTCCGCGCATATCGGCGTCGTCGAGCGGCTGTTCTCGCGCGTCGGCGCGTCCGACGATCTGGCGGAGGGGCGCTCGACCTTCATGGTCGAAATGGTCGAGACCGCCGCGATCCTCAACCAGGCCGACGTGCGCACGCTGGTGATCCTCGACGAGATCGGCCGGGGCACCGCGACCTATGATGGCCTGTCGATCGCCTTTGCCGCGGTCGAGCACTTGCACGAGGCGAACCGCTGCCGAGCGCTGTTCGCCACCCACTTCCACGAGATGACGGCGCTCTCTTCCCGCCTCAAGCGGCTGAAGAACGCCACCATGCGCGTCAAGGAGTGGGAGGGCGAGGTGATCTTCCTGCACGAGGTGAAGCCCGGCGTCGCCGACCGGTCCTACGGCGTCCAGGTGGCCAAGCTCGCCGGCCTGCCGCCGAGCGTCATCGACCGCGCGCGGCAGGTGCTGCACGAGCTGGAGAAGGGCGAGCAAGGCGAGAAGCGCACCGCCTTCATCGACGATCTCCCGCTGTTTGCCGCCGTCGCCCGGCGCGAGCCCGACAAGGTTGCCGAGCCACCGGCGGCGCTGGCGGCCCTCGCCGGCATCAATCCCGACGAGATGAGCCCGCGCGAGGCGTTGGAGGCGCTCTACCGCCTGAAGTCGCTCGCCTGACGCAAAGCTGCTTCGCTTCAACCGCGCTCCGCGCGTCGCCAAGGCCCTGCGCGCCGGACCGAGTGTCCGGCTGTGGGGCTCGGTCTGGGACGGGCCGCGACGGTTCGCATGGCGACGTTAACCGAAATGGCCTATACGCCCGGTCCGACGCTATTGATCCGAGGTCCGTCGCTGTGACGACGGGGCTGCGGCAGGACCGATGACATGCCGCTGGAAACCCGTAAGATCTCGCTGAAGGAAAACGCCCCCGTCGAGGGCGCGGCCGGCCTACGCATGGGCGAGATCATCGACGTGCCCACGCTGGTGCAGGACCTCGCCGCGTCGGCGGGCGCCGAGCCCGGCAGCGTCGCGCCGTCGAAGATGCGCGCCGACGTGCTCGCCCTTCTCAAGGACCGCATCACCGCCGGACGGACAGCGGCGGAGGCCATGCTGTTCGAGGATGGCAGCGGGCTGTTCTGCGCCGCCCGGCTGTCGGCCCTGCAGGACGAGATCATCCGCGCGGTCTACGATTTCGCGCTCGAGCGCGTCTTCGTCGCCTCCAACCTCTCATCCGGCGAGCGCGTCGCCGTGGTGGCCGTCGGTGGCTATGGCCGGGGCACGCTGGCGCCGGGGTCGGACATCGATCTCCTGTTCCTGCTGCCCTACAAGCAGACGGCGCTCGGCGAGCAGGTGCTGGAATTCCTGCTCTATCTGCTCTGGGATCTCGGCTTCAAGGTCGGCCATGCCACGCGGTCCGTGGAGGAGTGCATCAAGCTCGCCAAGACCGACTTCACCATCCGCACCGCGCTTTTGGAGCGCCGGCTGGTGGTCGGCGACCGCATGCTCCTCGAAGAACTCTCCGAGCGGTTCGACAAGGAAGTGGTGCAAGGCACCGCGCAGGAGTTCGTCGCCGCCAAGCTGGCCGAGCGCGATGCCCGCCACACCAAGAGCGGCGACACCCGTTATCTCGTCGAGCCCAACGTCAAGGAGGGCAAGGGCGGTCTGCGCGACCTCAACACGCTGTTCTGGATCGCCAAGGACTACTACCGCGTCGAGACGTCAGAGGAACTCGTCGCCGCCGGCGTGTTCTCGCGGCGCGAGGCGCGCCTCTTCCGCAAGGCCGAGGATTTCCTCTGGGCGGTGCGCTGCCACATGCATTTCCTGACCGGCAAGGCCGAGGAGCGCCTGTCCTTCGACATCCAGCCAGAGATCGCCCGCCGCCTCGGCTACAACGCCCATCCCGGCATGCGCGACGTCGAGCGGTTCATGAAGCACTACTTCCTGATCGCCAAGGAGGTCGGCGACCTCACCGGCATCTTCTGCGCGGCGCTGGAGGAGGAGCAGGCGAAGGACCTGCCAGGCCTCAAAGGCTTCGTGCGCTCGCTGCGCAACCGTGCGCGGAAAATCCCGGGAACGCTCGACTTCCACATCGACAACAACCGCATCAACATCAGCGGCAAGGACATCTTCGAGAAGGACCCGGTCAACCTCATCCGGATCTTCGCGCTCGCCGCCGCGCTGAAGCTCGAATACCACCCGGATGCGCTGAAGCTGATCCGCCGCTCGCTGCGGCTGATCGGGCCTTCGCTCAGGGAGGATCCGGACGCCAACAGCCTGTTCCTCGACGTCCTCACCGACGCGACCGACCCCGAGCTGCATTTGCGGCGGATGAACGAGGCCGGCGTGCTCGGCCGCTTCATCCCCGATTTCGGCCGCATCGTCTCGATGATGCAGTTCAACATGTACCACCACTATACCGTCGACGAGCACCTCTTGCGCTCGGTCGCCATTCTTTCGCGCATCGAGAAGGGCGAGCTCGTCGCCGATCATCCGATGGCGAGCGAGATCGTCACCCCGCTGAAGGACCGCGTGCCGCTCTACGTGGCGCTGCTATTGCACGACGTCGCCAAGGGGCGGCCGCAGGACCATTCGGTCGCCGGGGCACAGATCGCCCGCGAACTCTGCCCGCGGCTCGGCCTCGACGAGCGCGAGACCGAGCTCGTCGCCTGGCTGATCGAGGAGCATCTGGTGATGTCGATGACCGCCCAGCAGCGCGACCTCAACGACCGCAAGACGATCATCGACTTTGCCGAGCGGGCCCAGACCCTCGACCGGCTGAAGCTGCTCACCGTGCTGACCGTCTGCGATATCCGCGCCGTCGGCCCCGGCGTCTGGAACGGCTGGAAGGGGCAGCTCCTGCGCACGCTCTACTACGAGACCGAGCTGATGCTGACCGGCGGCTTCTCGCAGTCCTCGCGCAAGCAGCGCTTCGCCCACGCCAAGGAGAGGCTCGCCGAGCGCCTCGCCGACTGGCCGGCGGCGGAGGCCGAGGCCTATGTCGAGCTGCATTACCAGAACTACTTTCTGACGACGCCGCTCGAGGAGCAGCGCCGGCATGCCGACTTCATCCGCCAGACGGGGGAGGGCGACGAGCAGCTGGCCACCATGGTGCGCACCGACGCCTATCAGGCGATCACCGAGATCACGGTTCTCGCGCCCGACCATCCGCGCCTCCTGTCGATCATCACCGGCGGCTGCGCGGCGGCCGGCGGCAACATCGCCGACGCGCAGATCTTCACCATGACCGACGGACGGGCGCTCGACGTCATCACCATCAACCGGGAATTTGCCGATGACGAGGACGAGCTGCGCCGCGCCGAGCGCATCGGCCGCTACATCCGCGAGGTGCTGCAAGGCAAGCAGGGCATGCCGGACCTCATCGCCCAGCGCAAGAACGGCCGCGGCATGAAGCTGTTCTCGCTGAAGCCGCGCGTCACCGTTGACAACGCCTTGTCGAACCAGTTCACGGTGGTCGAGGTCGACGGCATCGACCGCCCGGGCCTCCTGTCCGATCTCACCAGCGCGCTCTCCGATCTCAGCCTCGACATCCGCTCGGCGCACATCTCCACCTATGGCGAGAAGGTGGTCGACGTGTTCTACGTGACCGACCTCATCGGCATGAAGATCGCGAGCCCCAGCCGTGTCGAGCGGATCGAGCAGCGCCTCACCTCGGTGTTCGAGAGCCCGGAGGGCGAGTTGTCCTCGCGCACCGCCATGCCCTCCACCAAAGCTTTCGGTTTCGCCGCCAAATGAGCCTGATCTCCAAATTCGCCACCGTCGGTGGCGCGACGCTGTTCTCCCGCGTCTTCGGCTTCGGCCGCGAGATGATGATGGCCTCGGCGCTCGGCATCGGCCCGGTCGCCGACGCGTTCAACCTCGCCTTCCGCTTCCCCAACCTCTTCCGCCGGCTGTTTGCCGAAGGCGCGTTCAACGCCGCCTTCATCCCGCTCTTCGCCCGCTCGCTCGAGGAAGACGGCGAGGAGGGCGCGCGCGCCTTCGCGACCGAGATCTTCTCGACGCTCTTCGTCGTCCTCGCCGGCCTCACCGCGGTGGCCATGGTGTTCATGCCCTTCTTGGTGCAGACGGTGATCGCGCCGGGGCTTGCCGCCTGCGTCGACGATCCCGCCAATGCCGCGCAAGCGATCTCCTGCGACGACCGCTTCGAGATCACCGTCGCCTTCTCGCGCATCATGTTCCCTTACCTCGCCTCGATGTCGCTGATGGCGATGGTTTCGGGCATCCTCAACGCCTTCCGCCGCTTCTTCGCCGCGGCGATCGCGCCGAGCCTCCTCAACTTCATCCTGATCGGCGTGCTCGCCTGGTGCCACTGGACCGGCGCCGACACCCGCACCATCGGCTTCCTGATGAGCTGGGGCGTGCTCGTCGCCGGCGTCGCGCAGCTCGCCGTCGTCACCTTCGCCATGCGGATGGCGGGCTTCGGCGTCTCGCTGCAGCGTCCGCGCTGGACCAAGGGCCTGAGGCGCCTCCTGATCCTTGCCGGCCCCGCCGCTTTGATCGGTGGCATCACCCAGATCAACCTCTTCGTCGGCCAGGCGATCGCCTCCTACAAGCCGGGCGCCGTGTCGATCCTGACCTACGCCGACCGGCCCTACCAGCTGCCGCTCGGCATGGTCGGCGTCGCCATCGGCGTCGTGCTCCTACCCGAGCTTGCCCGCGCGCTGAAGGCCGGGCGTCTCGCCGAGGCCCAGCACACCCAGAACCGGAGCCTGGAATTTGCGCTGTTCCTGACCGTCCCGGCGGCGGTGGCGTTGTTCCTGATCCCCGAGCCGATCATCCGCCTGATCTACGAGCGCGGCGCCTTCGATGCCGCGACGACCAAGGCCGTTGCCGACGTGCTCGGCCTCTACGCCCTCGGCCTGCCGGCCTTCGTGCTGATCAAGGTGTTCTCCCCCGGCTATTTCGCCCGCGAGGACACGCGCACGCCGATGATCGTCACCTCTGCCTCGGCGGTCGGCAACATCGTGCTGTCGCTGATCCTCTTCTACTACTTCGCCGAAAAGGGCATTGCGCTGGCCACGACCCTCGCCGGCTGGATGAACGCGCTGCTCCTCTTCGAGGGCCTGCGCCGCAAGGGGCTCTGGCATCTCGACGGCGCCCTTCTGAAGCGCAGCCTCCTCGTCTTCGTCTCGGCCGGGCTGATGGGCGTCGCGGTCATCGGCCTCGAGAGCCTGACGCGCCCCTGGCTCGTTCCCAGCGCCAGCGTCCTCTCCCAGGCCTCCGGCATCGCCATCCTCGTCGGTGCGGCGATGGCGGTCTATTTCGCGCTGACGCTCGCCACCGGCGCCGTCGACCGCAACCTCGTGCTGAAGGTCGTCAGGCGCCGTCGGGGCTGAGGCGGGTCCATCGCGGCGCCGCATCGGCTTGTCCGCCTTGATCGCGTCCCGGGTGCCGTGCATATAGCCCGCCGGTCCCCGGCCCTTTCCGCCGGGGCGCGATAAGGGACGATCTGATGTCGGATGCGGCTTCGAACGGTTTTGCGCCGCGCGTCTTTTCCGGCGTGCAGCCCACGGGCAATCTCCATCTCGGCAACTATCTCGGCGCCATCCGCCGCTGGGTGGCGCTGCAGGCGACGCATCCTTGCATGTTCTGCGTCGTCGACCTGCATGCCATCACCGTCTGGCAGGACCCGGCCCAGCTCGAGCGCTCGATCCGCGAGGTGACCGCCGCCTTCATCGCGTCGGGCATCGACGCCGAGAAGCACATCGTCTTCAACCAGAGCCGTGTGCCCGAGCATGCCGAGCTCGCCTGGATCTTCAACTGCACCGCGCGCATGGGCTGGCTCAGCCGCATGACGCAGTTCAAGGACAAGGCCGGCAAGGACCGCGAGAACGCCTCCGCCGGCCTCTTCGTCTATCCCGCGCTGATGGCCGCCGACATCCTGCTCTACCGCGCCACCCACGTGCCGGTCGGCGAGGACCAGAAGCAGCACCTGGAGCTCACCCGCGACATCGCCGCCAAGTTCAACCACGATTTTGCCGGCCGCATCGAGGCGCTTGGGCTCGGCGTGCCGATGACGCTGAACGACGCGCCCTCGACCGGCTTCTTCCCGATGACCGAACCGCTGATCGAGGGCCCGGCGACGCGGGTGATGAGCCTCAAGGACGGGGCGAAGAAGATGTCGAAGTCCGACCCATCGGACCTTTCACGCATCAACCTCACCGACGACGCCGAGACCATCGCGCGGAAAATCCGCAAGGCCAAGACCGATCCCGACGCGCTGCCGTCGGCGGTCGAGGGCCTTGCCGGCCGGGCCGAGGCCGACAACCTCGTCGGCATCTTCGCCGCGCTGTCGGAGCGGACCAAGGCGGACGTGCTGTCGGAGTTCGGCGGCAAACAGTTCTCGGCCTTCAAGCCGGAACTCGCGGACCTTGCCGTCGCCAAGCTCGGGCCGATCACCTCGGAGATGCGCCGCGTCCTCGCCGATCCCGGCGAGATCGACCGCGTCCTGTCGAAGGGCGCCGCCCGCGCCCGTGAGATCGCCGCGGTGACCATGGCCGACGTGAAGAAGATCGTCGGCCTCCTCGCTGACTGACTCGCGCCGTAGCCCGCCTTTTGGTATCATTCGGCGAGCGACGGGGGCCCATCATGGCGAAGGCGAAGACCACGGTGACGATCGAGGGCAAGGCGGCCGAGCGCCTCGCCGAACTGACGGCCGCCTCCGGCCGCAGCGCGGATTTTTATATTGCCTACATGATCGAGGAATACGCGGCGCGCGAGCTGCGGCTGATTGGCGAGATCCGGGAGGCACAAGCCAGCATCGACCGCGGCGAGGGAATTCCGCACGAGGAAGCTCGGCGTCGATTTCGAGCGACGATCGACCGCGCCAGGCGGCCCGCTGCGGAATGAGCCGGGAGGTTGTCTGGCAGCCTCGGGCTCTCGACGACTTCAATAGCATCCTCGACTATCTCGCCGAGAGGAACCCGTCAGCTGCTGATGCCTTCGAACAAAAGCTGCATGCAATGTTGAAGTTGTTGGCCCATCATTCGATCGGCCGTCCCGGTCGTGCCACCCGGAGCTTTGAAAAACCAATCACCGGCACGTTTTATACACTGGTCTACGGGATTTCGGATGCATCGTTGAGCGTTCTTCGCATCATCCACCAGCGCCGCGACTGGCCAGCGGACGACTGGCCGCAGGCCTGACGGCTTGCTCTCCACGGGCCCGCCTGCCATGTTCCCGCCATGGTTTCCAAGCGCATTGGCCGCGACGCAGGCGGCAAACGAAAATTCCTGGCGATCGTCGACGCGACGCCCGAATGCGGCCGCGCCGCCTCCTATGCCGCGCGCCGCGCCAAGGCGAGCGGTGGCGGGGCCGTGCTCCTCTACATCATCGAGGCCGAGGATTTTCAGCACTGGCTCGGCGTCGAGAAGATCATGCGCGCCGAGGCCGAGGCCGAGGCGAACTCGCGGCTCTCGAAGGTCGCCGAGGAAATCCGCGAATCGGTCGGCATCGAGCCCGAGCTCGTGGTGCGCGAGGGCAAGACGGTCGAGGAGATCACCGCGGTGATTGAGGCCGACCGCGAGATCGCCATTCTGGTGCTCGCCGCCGGCGACAGCTCGGATGGCCCGGGGCCGCTCGTCTCATCGATCGCCGGCAAGGCCGCCGCCTTCCCAATCCCGGTGACCATCGTCCCGGCGACGCTGACCGACGAGGACATCGAAAGCCTCTGCTGACCCCGGCCCAGCCGGTGCATGCCGGTGAACGCCACGTCGCCCTTTTGCTTCAGCGCGAAGATCACTAGGTTAGCTCTAGGCATTTGCCTGACCGACCGGGCCTTGGCTGCGAAGTCATACTGGCCGGCCAAGCACTCTTCCCGCAGGATGCAGGCATCCTCGAAAGGACGAAACATGTTCATTCAGACCGAAGTCACGCCGAACCCGGCGACGTTGAAATTTCTGCCCGGCCGCGTCGTGCTCGACGAGGGCACGGCGGAATTCCTGTCGCACGAGGATGCCGAGGTCCGTTCGCCGCTTGCCGCCCGCTTGATGGCGGTGGACGGCGTCACCGGCGTCTTCTTCGGCTATGATTTCGTCACCGTCTCGAAGGACGGGCCGGAATGGCAGCACCTGAAGCCGGCGATCCTCGCGGGCCTCATGGAGCATTTCATGTCGAATGCGCCGGTGATGGCCGAGAATGGCGCAGCCGCCGAGTCCGACAGCGGCGAGGAGTTCTTTGAGCCGGAAAGCGCCGGCATCGTCTCGACCATCAAGGAACTGCTGGAGACCCGCGTCCGTCCGGCCGTGGCGCAGGATGGCGGCGACATCACCTTCCGCGGCTTCCGCGACGGTACGGTGTTCCTCAACATGCGCGGCTCCTGCGCCGGCTGCCCGTCCTCGACCGCGACGCTGAAGCACGGCATCCAGAACCTCCTGCGCCACTTCATCCCCGAGGTCGAATCCGTCGAGGCGATGTGAGCCCAGCGCCGAACGCGGCGCCCATGCCGGCGATCCTCCTCTCTATCGACACGGCGGGCACGCGCTGCGCCGTGGCGCTCTGCGACATGGAAACCGGCGCGGTTTTGGCGTCCGCCGAGCCGGACATCGGGCGCGGCCATGCCGAGGTGTTGATCGGCCTCGTCGATCAGTGTCTCGCGACCGCCGGGGTCGTCTATGCCGACATCGGCAAGATCGCCGTCGTGGTCGGCCCTGGTTCCTTTACGGGCCTGCGCGTCGGCGTCGCGGCGGCCAAGGGGCTCGCGCTGGCGCTGGGCGTTCCCGCCCTCGGCATTTCCAGCCTCGAAGCCTTCGCCGAGCCGCACCGTGGCGCCGGCAGATCCGTGCTGGCGGTCATCGACGCCAAGCGCAACGAGGTCTATGCCGCGCTCTTTGCGGCGGATGGCCGGGTGCTGGCGGAGCCTAGGGCGCTCGATCCGCAGGATCTCCCCGCCTTTGTCGAAATGGCTGGCGCCGGAGACGGCGGCCTCCTGATCGCAGGCAGCGGCGCGGCCATCGCCGCCGCGGCCTTGCCGGGTCTGCCAACCGAGACCGTCAACCCTGAAGGCGACACCGACGTCACCGCCGTCGCCCGGCTTGGCCGTCAGCGGCCTGCCGGCGCCCCGGTCCGGCCGTTGTACCTTCGCGGTGCCGACGCCAAGCCGGCGGCGGCGACGGGGATCTCGCATGTGCCGGCCGCGGCAAGCTTGCCGTAACGCCTCGGCTGTACGATCCTCTTAGGGTGGGCATGACGGCATTTCCCGCGGCAGGACCGCGGGGGATCGATAGGAAAGGCGCGGCCATGTATTGGTATCTGCCGTGGGTGTGGACGGTCTCGTTCTGGGATGGCTTGGTTCATCAAGGCCCGCTGGTCGCCATGCCACTCGAGCTCGACGACATCGATTTCGCTGCCGAACTGCACAGCGAGGCCTTTGCACGGCCTTGGTCCGGCGACGAGTTTGCCGCGCTCCTGTCGCAGGCGGGAACCTTCGGCTTCGTCGTCCGCCGTGTCGGCGATACCCGCCACCCGCCGGTGGGCGTCGTCCTCGCCCGGACCGTGGCAGGCGAGGCCGAAATCCTCACCATCGTCGTGTCGAAGAAGAGCCGCCGCCAAGGCGTGGGACGGGTGCTGATGGATGCCGTCCTGCAGCGACTGCACGCCGATCGCACCGAGGCGCTGTTCCTGGAAGTCGACGAGGAAAACACCGGTGCTCTGGCGCTCTACCGCCGCCTGCGCTTTGCCGAGGTCGGCCGCCGTCCCGCCTATTACGTCGATGCGAGCGGCCGCAAGACCAGCGCGCTTGTCCTCAAGCGGGCGCTTCGCTAAACGCCTTCTGAAGCAAGGGCGAAACAGGGGCGAACCCGGCCCGAGAGAGGGCGACCGCGCGGCATGGCGATGCAGATCCTTGATCCGGCGAGCGACGGCGGGCGCGGCCCGGTCCTGATCGGCACCGATACCGGTGTGCCCGGCATGGCGTGTGACGTGCCCAGCCTGGTCCACAGAGTGCTCGGCAACGCTCGTGGCTTGCCCGCGGCAGGAGCCGTTTGATGGCTCGGTTGCGGATCGCCTTGATGGTGGTGGTGCTGACAGTGCTGACGCTGGTCAGCCTGCCGTTGCAGGCGCTGGCGATTCGTTTCGACTGGTCGATCGCGCGCTTCCTGCCTTGGCTGTGGCACCGCATCGCCTGTCCGCTCGCCGGACTGCGCGTCATCGTCCGCGGCACGCCGGCATCGGCACGACCGCTGATGCTCGTCGCCAATCACCAGTCCTGGGCCGACATCATCGCCCTCGGCCATGTCATGCCGCTGTCCTTCATCGCCAAGTCGGAAGTGCGGGACTGGCCGGCTTTCGGCCTGCTGGCCCGGCTGCAGCGGACGATCTTCGTCGAGCGCGACGCCCGTCACCGCACGGCCGACCAGGCGCATGCCATCGCCGACCGGCTGACCGCGGGGGACGCCATGGTGCTCTTTGCGGAAGGCACGACCTCGGACGGCAACGAGGTGCTGCCGTTCAAGACAGCGCTGTTCGGGGCCGCGCAAGCGGCGCTGCGCCGCTCGGACGCCGGTGCCGTGGCGATCCAGCCGGTGGCGATCGCCTATGTCCGTGCGCACGGCCTGCCGCTTGGCCGGTTCTTCCGCCCGCTCGCCGCCTGGCCGGGCGATGTGAGCCTTGCGCCCCATCTGCTGCGCTTCCTTCAGGAAGGTGCTATCGACGTCGAGATCAGTTTCGCGGAGCCGATCGTCTTCACCGGCGACAGCGACCGCAAGGCGGTGGCGCGGGTGGCCGAGAGCGCGGTGCGGCACATGATGGCCGAGAGCCTCGCCGGGCACGCGGAGCGGGCGGATCGCCGCCTTGTGGCGCCAACGCCGCAATCGGCGCTTGCGTCGGGCCCCGGCTGAGCCGATATAGAAAGCCTGCTGACAGGTCTTCCAGAAGGGCGCATGACCTCAAGACTCGACGATGCTTTCCCGGCCCCGGCCGGCGACGACGCCCTGACGCCGGTGATCGGCGGTTTGACCGTCGGGGCTCCGCCCGCCCGCAAGGTCTTCATCAAGACCTATGGCTGCCAGATGAACGTCTATGATTCGCAGCGGATGGGCGATGCCCTGGCGAGCGACGGCTATACGCCGACCGAGGTGATCGAGGATGCCGACCTCGTCCTCCTCAACACCTGCCATATCCGCGAGCGCGCCGCCGAGAAGATCTATTCGGAGCTTGGCCGCATCCGCCAGATGAAGGCCGAGCATGCGAGCGTCGGGCGCAAGCTCAACGTCGTCGTCGCCGGCTGCGTGGCGCAGGCGGAGGGACGCGAGATCCTCGGGCGCTCGCCGGTCGTCGACCTCGTCATCGGCCCGCAGACCTATCACCGCCTGCCGCAGGCGCTCGCCCGCGTCGCCAAGGGCGAGCGCGTGGTCGAGACCGAATATGCCGTCGAGGACAAGTTCGAGCACCTGCCGGCCTCCACTGCCAGGCAGACCCGCACGCGCGGCGTCACGGCCTTCCTGACGGTGCAGGAGGGCTGCGACAAGTTCTGCACCTTCTGCGTCGTGCCCTATACGCGGGGCGCCGAGGTGTCGCGGCCGACCGCGCAGATCGTCGAGGAAGCGCGGAGCCTTGCGGCAGCGGGCGTGCGCGAGATCACGCTGCTCGGGCAGAACGTCAATGCCTGGTATGGCGAGCACGACGGCGCCGAGATCGGTCTCGGCGAGCTCCTGCGGACGCTGTCCACCATCCCCGGCATCGCCCGGCTGCGTTATACGACCTCGCATCCCCGCGACATGGCCGACGATCTGATCGACGCCCACCGCGATCTCCGGACGCTGATGCCCTATCTGCACCTGCCGGTGCAGTCCGGCTCCGACCGCATCCTCAAGGCGATGAACCGGCGCCATAAGGCGGCCGATTATCTGGCGCTGATCGAGCG
This sequence comes from Mesocryomonas lacus, assembly GCF_055730135.2. Classification (NCBI taxonomy): domain Bacteria; kingdom Pseudomonadati; phylum Pseudomonadota; class Alphaproteobacteria; order Hyphomicrobiales; family Aurantimonadaceae; genus Mesocryomonas; species Mesocryomonas lacus. The sequence continues at coordinate 190,553 of NZ_JBUZWE020000007.1, forward strand.
GATCCGGGCGACGCGGCCGGGCATCGCCATCTCCGGCGACTTCATCGTCGGCTTCCCCGGCGAGACCGAGGAAGATTTTCAGGCGACGCTCGATCTGGTGCGGGCCGTCAACTACGCCTCGGCCTTCTCGTTCAAATACTCGCCGCGGCCGGGAACGCCAGGCGCGCTGCTGCCCGATCACGTGCCGGAGGCGGTGATGTCGGAACGGCTGGAGCGCCTGCAGGCGCTGCTGCGCGACCAGAACCTTGCCTTCATGGCCTCGCTGGTCGGGCAGGAGATCGAGGTTCTCATCGAGAAGCCCGGCCGCTACCCGCACCAGCTGGTCGGACGCTCGCCCTATCTGCAGCCCGTCGTCCTTCCTGTGTCGGCGGGCGCGATCGGCGACGTCGTGACGGTGCGGATCGAGGGACTGCTGGCCAACTCGTTGATGGCCGCAGGGGCGAGCCCCGCCGAGACCGAAACCCGTCCCTTGAGGAAGAGCGCATGAAGGCTGTCCGTGGAGCGTCCTCGCCGTCCGGTGCCTCCGACATGGCGCACATCGTCCTCACCTACGAGGACAACCGTCTGGCGAGCTCCCTCTTCGGCCAGTTCGACCAGAACCTTGCCTTGATCGAACAGAAGCTTGGCGTCGACGCGCGGACCCGCGGCAACACCGTCGAGCTGCGCGGCGAGCGCAACGCCAGCGAGCAGGCGCGCCGGGCGCTCGATACGCTCTATGCGCGGCTCCAGTCCGGCGGCGAAGTGCAAGGCTCCGACGTCGAGGGCGCCATCCGCATGGCGATCGCCCAGGACGACCAGCTCATCCTGCCGACGCTGGAGAAGAAGGGCCGGCTGTCGCTTGCCTCGATCGCCACCCGCAAGAAGACCATCCACGCCCGCACCGCGACGCAGGACGCCTACATGCGCGCCCTCGACCGGGCGGAACTGGTGCTCGGCGTCGGCCCGGCCGGTACCGGCAAGACCTATCTTGCCGTCGCCCATGCCGCGATGCTGCTCGAGCGCGGCCAGGTCGACCGCATCGTCCTATCGCGCCCGGCGGTGGAGGCCGGCGAGCGGCTCGGCTTCCTGCCCGGCGACATGAAGGACAAGGTCGATCCCTATCTGCGCCCGCTCTACGACGCGCTCTACGACATGATCCCGGCCGAGAAGGTCGAGCGGGCGCTGGCCGCCGGCGCGATCGAGGTCGCCCCGCTCGCCTTCATGCGCGGCCGGACCTTGTCCAACTGCTGCGTCATCCTCGACGAGGCGCAGAACACCACGTCGATGCAGATGAAGATGTTCCTGACGCGGCTCGGCGAGAACGCCCGCATGGTCGTCACCGGCGATCCCTCGCAGATCGACTTGCCGCCCGGCCAGAAGTCCGGCCTCGTCGAGGCGATGCGGGTGCTCGCCGACATTCCGAACGTCGTCACCGTTCGCTTCGAATCGAAGGACGTCGTGCGCCATCACCTGGTGCAGGCGATCGTCGAGGCCTACGAGTCGGATGCCACGCGGGGCCGTCCCCCGGTGCTGGCGGGCGACCGGTCGTGAGCCCGGTCCCGCAACCCCGCGCCCCGTCCGACGGGGCCGAGATCTCTGACGGCGACCTCGCCGGCTCTGACGGCGACCTCGCCGGCAATGCCGGCGCGTCCGCGTCCGCGGACGGTGTCTCTGCCGCAGAAGACGGCGACTTCGCCGGTCTGTCGATCCTCGTCACCGTCGAGGATGATGCCTGGCTGGCGCAGGGCCTCGGCGATTTGCCGGCGCTGGTGCGGAAATGCGTGGTTGCCGCCGCCCGCGTCGCGGAGGTGCCGTCAGACGTGGTGACCGAGTTCAGCGCGACCTTCACCGACGATGCTGCGGTGAAGCTGCTCAACGCCGAATGGCGCGGCAAGGACAAGCCGACCAACGTCCTCTCCTTTCCCATGCTCGACCTCGTCCCCGGCGACCGGCCCGGCGCGATGCTCGGCGACATCGTCCTCGCCCGCGAGACGGTGATGGCCGAGGCGAGAAACGAGGAAAAATCGCTCAACGATCATTTCTGTCATCTCGTCGTGCACGGCTTCCTGCATTGTCTCGGTTTCGATCACGTCGATCCCGAGGATGCCGAAGAGATGGAAGGTCTTGAGATCGACATCCTGTCCGATCTCGGCATTGCAGATCCCTATGCTGCGGCGGGTGCGCCGATCGATGAAACGGAGAGAACGGCAGACCGACGATGAGCCAGAGCAACACCGACACCGCCGGCGGCATCGACGCCAACCGGCCAGAGACCGGCGGCGAGCCGCAGACCGACGACCGAAGTCCCGCCGAGCGACGGGAACCGGCGCGGCCGAGTTTCATCGCCGGCGTCCTTGCGATGCTGAAGCCGCGCGTGCCGGCCATGCTGCGCACCGACCTCGCCGAGGCCTTGCTGGACGAGTCCGGCGACGGCGCCTTTTCGTCCGACGAGCGGGCGATGCTGAAAAATATTCTTCGCCTGCGGGAAGTCCGGGTCGAGGACGTGATGGTGCCGCGCGCCGAGATCGAGGCGGTGGAGATCACCGCGACGCTCGGTGAACTGATGCGGTCTTTTGAGTCCAGCGGCCATTCGCGCATGCCTGTCTACGGCGACGATCTCGACGATCTCCGCGGCATGGTCCACATCCGCGACGTGCTCGCCCACATCACCGGAACGGCCGGGCTCGGCAGCTCGGCGGAGGCGGCGGAAGCCGCAAGCGATCCGACCGGCGGCCTCGACCTCCAGCGGGTCGACCTCGCGCTCGAGATCGGGACCCTCGGCATCATCCGCGAAGTGCTGTTCGTGCCGCCGTCGATGCTGGCCTCCAACCTGATGGCGCGGATGCAGGCGACGCGCACGCAGATGGCGCTGGTGATCGACGAGTATGGCGGCACCGACGGCCTCGTCTCGCTCGAAGACGTCATCGAGATGGTGGTCGGCAACATTGAGGACGAGCACGACACCGAGGAGGTGCTGATTACCGCGCGCGGCGACGGCGTCTACTTCGCCGATGCGCGCGCCGACCTGCAGGACGTGCGCAAGCTCGTCGGCAGCGACTTCGACGTGACCGCCTTCGAGGAGGAGGCCGATACGATCGGCGGCCTGCTGTTCTACGCGCTCGGCCGCGTGCCGACCCGCGGCGAGGTGGTGCAGGCGATGTCGGGCTTCGAGTTCCAGGTGCTCGAGGCCGATCCGCGCCGGGTGCTGAGCGTCCTCATCCTGCGCAAGCCGCTGACAGGCAGCCATGCCCACCCGCTTCCCGGCCTGAACAGCTGACCCGGCGCTGACGCAGCAGCGCGTCGGCGCTTGGCGGACGGCGGCAGGCGTGCTTGAACGACCCGCCCGCCGTTGCGGTCTGGGGCTATTCGGGATGCTTTGACATGCGCAGACTGGCCGAACGGATTGTCCTGCTCGACGGCTGGCGCCGGGCTTTGCTGGCCGTGTTCGCCGGTGCCGTCGCGGCTCTCGGGCTGGCGCCAGTCAACCTCATTGCTGCCGGCTTCCTGGCCTTTCCGCTGCTCGTTCTCCTGCTCGACGGCGCCGCCGGCGATCCCGGCCGGGGCTGGCTGCGCCGCCTTCTGCCGGCCTTCCGCATCGGCTGGCTGTTCGGCTTCGGCTATTTCGTCGCGGGGCTCTGGTGGCTTGGCGCCGCCATGCTGAACGACGGCGACGCCTTCCTCTGGGCGATCCCGCTGGCCGTCCTGGTGCTGCCGGCGATCCTCGCGCTCTATTTTGGCCTCGGGGCCATGCTCGCCCGTGCCTTCTGGAGCGACGGCTCGGCCCGCATCCTCGTCCTTGCCGGCAGCCTGTCGGCGGTCGAGGTGTTGCGCGGCATGCTTTTCACCGGCTTTCCCTGGAACGAGATCGGCATGCTCGCCGCGCCGGTGCCGCTCTTGATGCAGTCGGTATCGGTGGTCGGCCTGCACGGCCTGACGCTCGGCGCCGTCATCGTCTTCTCCGCCCCGGTGCTGCTGGTGCTCGGCGGCCGCGGCAGGCTGGCGCTCGGCCTGGCCCTGGTGCTCGTCGCCGCGCATGTCGGCTACGGCGCCTGGCGGCTGCAGACCGCGGAGACGCGGTTCGTCGACAATGTCCGCCTGCGCGTCGTGCAGCCCAACATCCCGCAGACCGAGAAATGGGACGAGGCCGAGGCCGACCGCATCTTCGACCGGTTGATCACGCTGACCGAAATGCGGGGCGAGGCGCCGGCGGCCGGCGAGGGGACGCTGGCGGAAGGCACTCCGGCCGTCGAGCAGCCATCCGGGGAAGGCGAGGGGGCGCCCGCGACTGGCGCTGCCCCGGCGCTGCCCGAAACGCCGCCGCGCACGCTGGTGATCTGGCCGGAATCGGCCTTCCCTTTCCTCCTCACCGATCGCCCCGACGCCATCGCCCGCCTTGCCGACGTGCTGCAGCCCGGCGAGACGCTGATCGCCGGCGCGGCCCGAGTGGAATATGTCGCCTCAGGTCGGCCGCTGGTCTACAACTCGGTCTACGTCATCGACGACAACGGGGAGATCCGGGACGCCCGCGACAAGGTGCATCTCGTGCCTTTCGGCGAGTACCTGCCGTTCCAGGCCTTTCTCGAGGGCCTCGGCTTCCGCCAGTTGGCGAAGCTGCCGGGCGGCTTCTCGGCCGGGCCCGAGCGCCATCCCGTGCCGCTGGAGGGCCTGCCGTCCTTTCTGCCGCTGATCTGCTACGAGATCATCTTCCAGGACGAGATCAAGGCGACCGACGGCGCGGGGTTCATCGTCAACGTTACCAATGATGCCTGGTACGGCGCGACGCCCGGCCCCTATCAGCACCTGCGGCAGGCCGAGATCAGCGCCGTTGCATTCGGCCTGCCGCTGGTGCGCAGCGCCAATACCGGCATCTCCGTGGTCAGTGACGGCTATGGCCGGGTGGTGGAGGGCCTCGCTCTCGGCTCCGCTGGCGTGGTGGCCTCGGGCCTCCCGCAGGCCCTCCCGCCGACGATCTTTTCGCGTCAAGGCAATGTTCTGTTTTGGTATTTGTTTGCAACGACATGGGCGCTGGGGTGGGCATGTGCGGTGAGGAATGCCCGTGAGGATTGATTGACACTCTCGACATGCAACGCATACGCCGATGCCAGCATATGTTTTTTTGCCCCTTGCGACATTCCGGTATCGTTGTTGCCACAGTGATCACTGACGGTGCGGGGCAAGGTCGGTAGTGATGTAAAGGTCGCGTCATGATGGAGAACAAGAAGAAGCCCAACCCGGTCGATACCCATGTCGGTTCGCGCGTTCGGCTTCGTCGCACCATGCTCGGCATGAGCCAGGAGAAGCTGGGCGAGGCGCTCGGCATCACCTTCCAGCAGATCCAGAAATACGAGAAGGGCTCGAACCGTATCGGCGCGAGCCGCCTGCAGCGGATCTCCGAGGTCCTCAACGTCGCCATCTCCTTCTTCTTCGAGGACCTGCCGGGCGGCGCGGCCGCGGCCGGCCTGTCTGAGCCGAGCGGCCCGGACTACGTCGTCGACTTCCTCTCGACGTCCGAGGGCCTCCAGTTGAACCGGGCCTTCGTCAAGATTGGCGATCCCAAGGTCCGCCGCCGCATCATCGATCTCGTTCGCTCGCTCGGCGACAGCCCCGAGCCCGACCCGGCCTGAAGCCGTCCCGGTAAGGGATCCGAAAGGGCGCCGGACAGTTTTGCCTTGACCTTTCCCCCTCGCATCTGCAAACCGCAGCGTCCCTGCCAACGGCCGGGCCGAGGCGTTTGCTGGATGCGTAGTTGCCTATCGTTCTTCTCGGGCAGTTGCGTTGACGGCGGCAGCTTCCCTGCGTCCGGTAGGGAGCGCGACACAGACCGGGGTTGAACATGGCACGCAGCGCATATCTTTTTACGAGCGAGAGCGTCTCCGAGGGGCACCCCGACAAGGTCTGCGACCGCATCTCCGACGAGATCGTCGACCTCCTCTATAAGGAAGCCAGGAAGAGCGGCATGGATCCGGCGCTGGTGCGCGTCGCCTGCGAGACGCTGGCGACCACCAACCGGATCATCATCGCCGGCGAAGTTCGCTGCTCGCTCGACGAGAAGAAGATGCGCGCCAAGGTCAAATCCGCCGCGCGCAAGGCGGTGAAGGCGATCGGCTACGAGCAGGACGGCTTCCACTGGAAGCACGCCAAGATCGACGTCCTCCTGCACAACCAGTCGGCCGACATTGCCCAGGGCGTCGATGCCGGCGGCAACAAGGACGAGGGCGCGGGCGACCAGGGCATCATGTTCGGCTATGCCTGCCGCGAGACGCCCGACCTGATGCCGGCCCCGATCTACTACGCGCACAAGATCCTCGAGCGCCTCGCGGTCGCCCGCAAGCTCGGTGAGGGCGATGCCGGCAAGCTCGGCCCCGACGCCAAGAGCCAGGTCACCGTGCGCTACGAGAATGGCGTGCCGACCGAGGTCGTGTCGATCGTTCTGTCGACCCAGCATCTCGACGAGAGCCTGAGCTCGGCCGACGTGCGCGCCATCGTCGAGCCCTTCATCCGCGAGCAGCTGTCGACGCTGAAGATCGCCGAGGACTGCGTCTGGCACGTCAACCCAACCGGCAAGTTCGTCATCGGCGGTCCCGACGGCGATGCCGGCCTCACTGGCCGCAAGATCATCGTCGACACCTATGGTGGTGCCGCGCCGCACGGCGGTGGTGCCTTCTCCGGCAAGGATCCGACCAAGGTCGACCGCTCGGCCGCCTATGCCGCGCGCTACCTCGCCAAGAACGTCGTCGCCGCCGGCCTTGCCGACCGCTGCACCATCCAGCTCTCCTATGCCATTGGCGTCGCCGAGCCGCTGTCGGTCTATGTCGACCTGCACGACACCGGAAAGGTCGACGAGGCCAAGCTCGAGAAGATCCTGCGCACCGTCGTCAGCCTGACGCCGCGCGGCATCCGCGAGCACCTGAACCTCTCGCGGCCGATCTATGCCCAGACCTCGGCCTATGGCCATTTCGGCCGCAAGCCGGGCCGCGACGGCAGCTTCTCCTGGGAGAAGACGGACCTTGTCGCGCAGCTGAAGGCCGCGGTCGCCGCCTGAGGGCGGCACCGGCAGGAGCGGCCGCCAGTGGAGCAGGAAACCAACGTGACGGCCGAGGCCGACGGGACGAGACCGACACGGCTGCGCGAGGCCTTCTACGGCCGGGTCAAGGGCAAGCCACTGAAGCCCCGGCAGGAGGAACTGCTGGACGGCCTGTTGCCGCGCCTGCTGCTCGACCTCGGCGCGCCCGCGCCGGAGGACCTGCGCGCGCTGTTCCCGGTCGAGGTCGGCGCCGTCCGGCTGGAGATCGGCTTCGGCGGCGGCGAGCACCTGCTCTCGATGGTCCGGCGCCTGCCCGGCACTGGCTTTATCGGCGTCGAGCCCTTCGTCAACGGCATGGCGAAGCTCCTCGTCGGCCTCGGTGACACCTCGCCGGATACGCTGCGGCTCTACGACGACGATGCGACGCGGCTGCTGGACTGGCTGCCGCCCGCCTCGCTCGCCGGCGTCGACCTGTTCTACCCCGACCCCTGGCAGAAGCCGAAGCACTGGAAGCGCCGCTTCGTCAGCGCCGCCAACCTCGACCGCTTCGCCCGCGTGCTGCAGCCGGGCGCGCACTTCCGCTTCGCGTCGGATATTCCGGGCTATGTCGGCTGGACCGTGCGCCATTGCGCCCAGCATCCCGAGTTCAGCCTCGAAACCGCCGACGAGGCCCGCGGAACGCCCTACGAGAACTGGCCCGGGACCCGCTACGAGGCCAAGGCGTTTCGCGAAGGTCGCCGGCCTGCCTATCTGACGTTTCGCCGCCGCTGAGCCGATCCGAGCGCAGCTTCCGGCCAGTCGGGTTGATACTGCCGGCAATTTGGCCTATACGGCATAGAAATTCTCTTCGATGCGATCGTGAGAGTGGGTCCTGCCGGTCCCGCTCTTTTTTGTTACCGGGGTCCGGTGGCAGAAGCCTCCCGGTCGCGGCTGGCCGCCATCGCTTCGAACGGGATCGACGTTCGCCCGCCGGAGGCCATCTATCCCCGGAGGGCCAGCGCAGGCTGAGCGGGCATTGACGCCTGTCAAAGAATACCGGAGCACGAGTGACGAGCGATACCCCAGCACCAGCCCTTGAGAAGCGCCTCATCGTCGAAGACGGGATCGAGGGCACCGTCGCCGCGATCGTCGAGCCGGTGATCGAGCAGCTCGGCTATCGGCTGGTCCGCGTGCGGTTGTCGCAAATGAACGGGCAGACGCTGCAGATCATGGCCGAAAGGCCGGACGGTACAATCTCGGTCGAGGATTGTGAGGCGATCTCGCGGGCGATCTCGCCGGTGCTGGATCTGGAAGATCCGATAGACCGGGAGTATCATCTCGAGGTCTCGTCCCCCGGTATCGACCGGCCGCTGGTCCGCCGCGCCGACTTCGAGGCCTGGATGCACCATACGCTGAAGCTCGAGACCACCCGCATCGTCGCCAACCGCAAGCGGTTCCGCGGCAAGATCGTCGAGGTGGTCGGCGACGCGATCCGGCTGGAGCGCGACGAGACGCCGGCGGGCGAAGAGACGATCGTCGAGGTGCCGATGGACGCCATCGGCGACGCGCGGCTGATGCTGACCGACGAGTTGATCGCCGCAGCGCTGAAGGCCGACAAGATCGCCCGCAAGGCGCGGGCCGGAAATGATAACGACCCCGACGGCGAGGCCGCGGGCGACTAGCATGGCAGGCTCCCGCCAGCGGCGGGAGTGACGAACTGCGAGGGCGCGGGGCCGCATGGGCTGCTGGCGTCGCCGATCGCGGCTTTGGTTGAGGAGAGATTTGATGGCAGTCAGTGCGAACAGGCTCGAGCTTCTGCAGATCGCGGACGCCGTCGCGCGCGAAAAGTCGATCGACCGCGAGATCGTGATCGAGGCGATGGCCGACGCGATCCAGAAGGCCGCGCGCTCGAAGTACGGCCAGGAGACCAATATCCGCGTCGACATCAACACCAAGACCGGTGAGATGAAGTTGCAGCGGCTCCTGGAAGTGGTCGAGGAGGTCGAGGATCCCGCGACGCAGATCTATCTCGATCTCGCCCGCGACAAGAACCCCGATGCCGAGCCGGGCGATTTCATCGCCGAGCAGCTGCCGCCGATGGATTTCGGCCGCATCGCCGCCCAGTCCGCCAAGCAGGTCATCGTCCAGAAGGTCCGCGACGCCGAGCGCGACAAGCAGTTCGAGGAATACAAGGACCGCATCGGCGAGATCGTCAACGGCACCGTCAAGCGCGTCGAATACGGCAACGTCATCGTCGACCTCGGCAAGGGCGAGGGCATCATCCGCCGCGACGAGCAGATCCCGCGCGAGCTGTTCCGCTATGGCGACCGCGTCCGCGCCTTCGTCTACGACGTCCGCCGCGAGCAGCGCGGCCCGCAGATTTTCCTGTCGCGCACCCATCCGCAGTTCATGGCGAAGCTCTTCACCATGGAAGTGCCGGAAATCTACGACGGCATCATCGAGATCAAGTCGGTCGCCCGCGACCCCGGCTCGCGCGCCAAGATCGCCGTGGTCAGCCGCGATTCCTCGGTCGATCCGGTCGGCGCCTGCGTCGGCATGCGTGGCTCCCGCGTTCAGGCGGTCGTCGCCGAGCTGCAGGGCGAAAAGATCGACATCATTCCCTGGTCGCCGGATGCCGCGTCCTTCCTCGTCAACGCCCTTCAGCCGGCGGAAGTGTCGAAGGTCGTGCTCGACGAAGATGCCGAGCGCATTGAAGTCGTGGTCCCGGATGACCAGCTATCCCTTGCGATCGGTCGTCGCGGACAGAACGTCCGCCTCGCCTCGCAGCTGACCGGCTGGGACATCGATATCCTGACCGAGCAGGAAGAATCCGAGCGCCGCCAGAAGGAATTCGCCGAGCGCTCCGACCTGTTCATGAACGCGCTGAACGTCGACGAAGTCGTCGGACAGCTGCTGGCCTCCGAGGGTTTCGCGACCGTCGAGGAAGTCGCCTATGTCGACCCCGCGGAAGTCGCGGCGATCGAGGGCTTCGACTCCGAGACTGCCGAAGAGATCCAGGCCCGCGCCCAGGAATACCTCGAGCGGCGCGAGACCGAGTTCGACGACAAACGCAAGGCGCTCGGCGTCGAGGACGAGCTGCGCGAGATCGAGGGCCTGACGACGCCGATGCTGGTGGCGCTGGGCGAAGACGGCGTGAAGACGATCGAGGATTTCGCCGGCTGCGCCGCTGATGACCTTGTCGGCTGGACCGAACGCAAGGACGGCGAGACCAAGCGGTTCCCGGGGGCGCTCACGCCCTTCGAGATCAGCCGCGTCGACGCCGAGGGCATGATCATGAAGGCGCGCCTCAAGGCGGGCTGGATCACCGAGGCCGACATGGCCGGACCGGTGGTCGACGAGGAAGAGGAAGAGGCGGCCGAGGCGGTCTGAGACGGCGGTTCGAACGAACTTCGGGCGTAGCGCGATGACCGATCAGCCGAGCGAGGTGCCTGTGCATGCCGTGGATCCCGATGATGCCTTGGAAGGGCGTCATCCCGACGACACCCTGGAGGGTCCCGTGAATCCGCGCATGTGCATCGTCACCCGCCAAACTTATGCGGCCGGCGATCTCATTCGCTTCGTGGCAGCGCCCGACGGTTCGGTCGTTGCCGATTTCAAGCGCCGGCTTCCTGGGCGCGGCGCACATGTCGCGGCGAGCCGGACGGCGGTGGACCTGGCGGTGAAGCGCAAGCTTTTCCGCCGGGCTCTGAAGAGTGAAGTGAAAAGCAAGGAGAGCCTCGGCGCCGAGGTCGACGAGATGTTTCGCCGTTCGGCGCTGGGCTTCATGGGCCTCGCCCGCAAGGCAGGGCAGCTGGTGACCGGGGCGACCAAGGTCGACATCGCGATCCGTTCGGGCCAAGCCTTGGCGGTGTTGCATGCCGATGATGCTGCGGCCGACGGCATACGAAAACTGACCGGCGCGCGGCTTGCGTCGGTCGCCAGTGGTGCCGCGAAAGACATCCCCGTTTTCAATGCCTTCACGGCGGATGAAATGGGTTTGGCCTTTGGCGGGGGTAATGTGATACATGCAGCCGTCCTTGCCGGTGATGCGGGTACGGCGCTTCTGAAACGTTTGGAAGCGTTGTCGAAATATCGGGGTCACGGCCCCCAGGCGATATCCAGCGAGGCCGATGGGCCGGAAAGCTCGGATGTCGCGGCTAAGACGAATTCGGGGCGACCTTTGCAGGCGGCCTCCGGCATGGATGGTGGGTGCGGGATCGATCCCGCGCAGGAAGCGGAAGCGTAAATGAACGACACGAAATCCGGCGACGACAAGACGCTGAGCGTGACACCGAAGAAGACCCTGACGCTGAAGCCCAGTGGTGTTCAGCAGTCGACCGTGCGCCAGAACTTCTCGCACGGCCGGACGAACAACGTCGTGGTCGAGACGAAGAAGCGTCGGATCCTTGGTCCCCAGGATGCGCCCGTTCCGGCCTTGTCGCCGGACCGCGCCGCCGCGCTGGCCGCTTCGCTGAAGGAGGCCGCCAAGGCGCCGCCGGCAGCCGAGCCGACGCCCGTCGAAGCCAAGGCCGAGGCGCCCGCAGCGCCGCAGCCCGCTGCGGCAGAGCCCGTGGCGGCAGCGCCGGCGGAAGCCGTCGTCGCCAAGGCGCCGGTCGAGGCCCCCGAGGCCAAGGCACCGGAGCCGGTGAAGGCCGAGGCGCCCGTCGCCGCGCCCGAGGCCAAGGCACCGGCCCCCGCCGAGCCCGTCGCCGAAGCGGCACCTGCGCCGACCGCCGCAGCGCCGGTTGCCCCAGTTGCCGTCGCACCGGCAGCGCCCGTCGCGGCAGCGCCTGCTGCCCCGGCGCCGGTCGCACCGACGCCTGCTCCGACTGCGCGGACCGAGCCGCAGCGTCCGGCCGTGCCCGTGGCCAACCAGCCGCGCCCGTCCGGCAGCTACCCCGCCTCGAACCGCTCGGCGTCGCCGCAGCCGTCGCGTCCCGGTCAGTCGCCCCAGCAGAACCGTCCGGGCCAGCCGGCCCAGTCGGGTCGTCCGGGTGCTCCGGCGCAGCGTCCCGGCGCTTCCGGAGCGCCGGCCGCCCGCCAGCCGCGCGGCGCCGTGCTGAACGATCTGTCGTCGCGTGAGATGGACGCCCGTCGCCGGGCGCTCGAGCTCGCCAAGCAGCGCGAGGCCGAAGAGCGTCGCCTTTTCCTGGCCGATGAAGCCCGCCGCATCGCCGACGACGAGCGTCGCCGTGCCGAGCGCGAAGAGAGCGAGCGCCGCCAGGCCGAGGAGGCAGCCCGCCTCGAGGCCGAGCAGGCCGCCCGCCGCAAGGCCGAGGACGAGGCCGCCCGCCGGCCGTCGAACATCGCGCAGCCGCCGGTGTCGAACGTTCCCGGCGAGGATCCGGCCGTCCGGCCGGCCCGTGGCGAAGTCGTCAAGGGAACCCGCCGCGCCGATGGCGAGCTGGAAGAGGTCGCCTCACGTTCGCGCGGCGGTCCGGCCGGCGCGCGCCGTCCCGTCAAGGTCGAGGTGGCCAAGCCGACCCGGGCCCGTACCGAGGAAGATCGCCGCAAGGGCAAGCTGACCCTCGACAAGGCGCTGACGTCCGAGGAGGGCGCCCGAGGGCGTTCGCTCTCGTCGATGCGCCGTCGCCAGGACAAGCTTAAGCGCTCGCAGATGAATCAACAGCGCGAGAAGATCGCGCGAGAGGTTACCATCCCAGAAACCATCACCATCCAGGAACTCGCCAACCGCATGTCGGAGCGGGCCGTCGACGTCATCAAGTTCTTGATGGCGCAGGGCCAGATGATGAAGCCGAGCGACGTGATCGACGCCGATCTTGCTGAGCTCATCGCCGCCGAATTCGGCCACGTCGCCAAGCGCGTCGCCGCCGCCGACATCGAGGAAGGCATCTTCAACGTCGCCGACAATGTCGAGAACCTCGTGCCGCGGCCGCCGGTCGTGACCATCATGGGCCATGTCGACCACGGCAAGACCTCGCTGCTCGATGCGATTCGCAAGACCAACGTCGTGTCGGGCGAGGCCGGTGGCATCACCCAGCACATCGGCGCCTACCAGGTCGAGCACGACGGCTACAAGATCTCGTTCATCGACACGCCGGGCCATGCCGCCTTTACCCAGATGCGCGCCCGTGGTGCGCAGGCGACCGATATCGCCATCCTGGTGGTGGCCGCCGACGACAGCGTGATGCCGCAGACGATCGAGTCGATCAGCCATGCCAAGGCTGCCGGCGTTCCGATCATCGTGGCGATCAACAAGATCGACAAGTCCTCGGCCGACGCCCAGAAGGTTCGCACGCAGCTCCTTCAGCACGAGGTGTTCGTCGAATCCATGGGCGGCGAGGTCCTCGACGTCGAGGTCTCCGCAAAGACCGGGCTCAACCTCGACAAGCTGCTGGAGGCCATCCAGCTGCAGTCCGAGCTGCTCGAGCTGAAGGCTGATCCCGACCGCACCGCCGAGGGCGTGGTCATCGAGGCGCAGCTCGACAAGGGCCGTGGCCCGGTTGCGACTGTTCTCGTCCAGTCCGGTACCCTGAAGATCGGCGACATCGTCGTCGCCGGCGACGTCTGGGGCAAGGTCCGCGCGATTGTCGACGACAAGAGCGCGCAGCTGAAGGCCGCGGGTCCCTCGACCCCGGTCGAGGTGCTCGGCATGCAAGGCACGCCGCAGGCCGGCGACCGCTTCGCAGTGGTGGCCGACGAGGCCCGTGCCCGCGAGATCGCCGAGTACCGCCAGCGCCTGACGCGCGAGAAGCAGGTGGCGAAGTCCGCCGGCCAGCGCGGCTCGCTCGAGCAGATGATGTCGCAGCTGCAGGATACGGGGCTCAAGGAGTTCCCGCTCTTGATCAAGGGCGACGTGCAGGGTTCGGTCGAGGCGATCATCACCGCCCTCGACCGTCTCGGCACCGACGAGGTCCGGGCCCGGATCGTCCATTCGGGCGCCGGCGCGATCACCGAGTCCGACATCACGCTGGCCTCGGCCTCCAATGCCGCGATCATCGGCTTCAACGTCCGGGCGAACGCCCAGGCGCGGACGGCTTCCGAGCGCGAGGGCATCGAGATCCGCTACTACAACATCATCTACGACCTCGTGGATGACGTGAAGCAGGCGATGTCGGGCCTTCTCTCGCCGGAGCGCCGCGAGACCTTCCTCGGCAATGCGGAGATCCTCGAGGTCTTCCACATCACCAAGGTCGGCAAGGTCGCGGGTTGCCGGATCACCGAGGGCAAGGTCGAGCGCGGTGCGGGCGTCCGCCTCATCCGCGACGGCGTCGTCATCCACGAGGGCAAGCTCTCGACGCTCAAGCGCTTCAAGGACGAAGTGTCCGAAGTGCCGTCGGGCCAGGAGTGCGGCATGGCCTTCGAGAAGTACGAAGACATGCGCCAGGGCGACGTCATCGAGTGCTTCCGCGTCGAACACGTCGCGCGCACGCTCTAGCGCCGTCACCGATCGAACAGGAAAAGGGGCCGGGATCTCGCGATCCGGGCCCCTTGCCAGTTGTTTGAAAAGCAGAATTTAAAGGTTCGGGCGCTCATCCGAACCCCTTTGTGCGGTGGCCGGCGATGGGTCGGCATGCCAGTCCGTCCGGCGCGACGCGGTGAGATCGCCGGGCAGCTGGATCAATGACGGGCGAGCGCGGGTATTTGGCCAGCGGGCATAAGCGTCCGCCGCCGGACGTCGCACGACCCGAACAGGAGAGTTTTGATGGCAGGCAGGAAGGACCAAGGTCCGACGCAGCGCGCGCTCAGCATCGGTGAGATGGTGCGCAAGGCGCTGACCGAGATCCTCGCCCGCGAGGAGCTGAACGACCCGGTGCTGAAGAACGTTCTGGTCTCGGTGTCGGAGGTCCGCATGTCGACCGACCTGAAGCTCGGCACCGCTTTTGTCACCATTCTCGGCCAGACCGAGATCGACGCCTATGTCGACGCGCTGAACCGCCAGGCGAAGTTTTTTCGCGGCAAGCTCGGCCCGGCGCTCCGGCAGATGAAACACATGCCGGAAGTCCGCTTCCGGCCCGACACGTCCTTCGACAACTATGCGCGCATCGATGCGCTGCTCCGCTCGCCGGAAGTTGCCAGGGACCTTGAAGACGACGAAGAGAAGGAATGATCTGATGAAATGGACCGAAGACAAGCTGGGCGCGAAATCGCCGGGCGAACGCCACCAGCTCTACATGAATGCCCGGTCGATGGATTCGGACGATGCCCGCGCCCTAGTGACGATGATCGAGGAGTCGGGCCTGCCCTATTCGCTAGACCGTTCGCTGCGCACGCCCGACCCGATCGCGACGAAGATCGCCGAGATCGTCTACTCCGCCGAAGCCACCAAGGCGATGGAAGAGGCGATCCGCAATTCCGTCCCGCCGATGGCGGCGCTCGACCCGATGCTGGTCCAGGCGCTGGGCGACGACTACGGCTCGCACAACGCGACCACCACCTTCGCCGGCCGCCTGTCGGCCGAGCGCATGCAGCAGCGCGGCTACCAGAAGCTCGGCAAGAAGCAGAAGCTGCCGGCCGAGTGCCGCGCCAAGACCGCCGACCTGATGTCCAAGGCACCAGAGGTACTGCAGTAGCATGGCACGACGCGGCAAGAAGCCGAAGGGCCGGCCGGTTTCCGGCTGGGTGATCCTCGACAAGCCGAAAGGCATGGGGTCGACCGAGGCGGTTTCGAAGATCAAGTGGCTGTATTTCGCCCAGAAGGCCGGCCATGCTGGCACGCTGGATCCCTTGGCGTCCGGCATGCTGCCGATCGCGCTGGGCGACGCCACCAAGACGGTTCCCTACGTCATGGACGGGCGCAAGGTCTATCGCTTCACCGTGCAGTGGGGCACCCAGACCACGACCGACGACACCGAGGGGCCGGCAGTGCACAGCTCCGACGCCCGGCCGGACGAGGCGGCGATCCGCGCTGCGATGGCCGACTATACCGGCGAGATCCAGCAGATCCCGCCGCAGTTCTCGGCGATCAAGATCGACGGCAATCGCGCCTATGATCTCGCGCGCGAGGGCGAGGTGGTGGAGATCGCGGCGCGCACCGTCACCGTCCACCGGCTCGAGCTGGTCGAGATGATCGGCTCGGATGCGACCGTGTTCGAGGCCGAATGCGGCAAAGGCACCTATGTCCGCTCGATCGCCCGCGATCTTGGCCAGGACCTCGGCTGCTACGGCCACGTCACCGATCTACGGCGCGTCTCCGTCGGTGGCTTCAACGAAGAGGACATGGTGACGCTCGCCGATCTCGAGCTTGCCGCCGACGAGGGCCGCGAGACCCTCGGCGAGGAGGAAATCGCCGCCGGCGCCAGTGCCCGAGTCGTGGTCTTCGACGGCCTCGACGAATACATCCTCGACGCCGCGCTGGCGCTGACGGACCTCTACGAGGTGACGCTGACCGACGAACAGGTCGGCCGCGTCCTCTCTGGCAACCCCGTCCTCCTGCGCGGCCGCGACGCGCCGGCCTTCTGCGAAGAGGCCTATGCCACCGGCCATGGCAAGCTCATCGCGCTCGGCGCGGTGGAAGAGGGCTCGTTCAAGCCGCACCGGGTCTTCGGCGGCCGGGGTTAGGGATACCCGCCGCGCCGGCTTAGCTGGCGCGCTGCAACGGCCAGTTGGCGTGAAGCCGGACATGGCCCTTGCCGTTTCGCTTGCCAAGCAGCAAGGCCTGGTCGGCATAGCGAAGCAGCAGAAGAGGGTCGGCCGCATCCTCCGGCGCCAAGGTGGCGCCGATCGTTGCGGCCACCCGCACGGCCTCGCCGGTTGGCAGAACGACGGGCGCGGAGATCGCCAGGATGATGTTCTCGCCGATGTCGACGATCTCGCCGGACCGACCGCCGAGCGTGAGAATCAGCGCGAACTCGTCGCCGCCCAGCCGGGCGACGAGATCATGCCCGGCGATCTCGCTTTTGATCCGGGCCGCGACCGCGCACAGCACCGCATCACCTGCGTCGTGCCCATGCCCCTCGTTGATCGCCTTGAAGCCATCGAGGTCGAGGTAGAGCACGGCGAACCTTGCGCCGCCCGCCATGGCGATCCGCAGCGCCCGGTCGAGGTGATCGAAGAACAGCACGCGGTTGGGCAGCCCCGTCAGCGTATCGTGAGTCGCCCGTCTTTCGCCGTCGGCGATCATCCGGGCAGCCCGCTTTGTCTGCCGCAGCACGATGGTGGTGAGGGCGCCGAAGCAAAGCGCCAGAATTCCCCAGACCGGCAGGGCCGTCCGCAGCAAGGTATCGCCCGGTCGCGCTTCGTCCCATGTGAGATGAGCGGCGATCCTGCCGTCCGCCGTCTGCAGCGGAGTGCTTGCGTCGATGCTTTCTCCGGCGGGGACGAGCCGGAGGTGCGGCAGAAGGTAGATCTGGCTGAGTTCTTCCAGCAGCACCGGATCGATCAGGTCGACGAAGACCAAGAGATCCTGCGGCCCGCCTTCGACGACCGCGGTCTCGAAGCGCCGGATGGCGCTGACGGCCACGATCGCCGGCAAGCCGTCGGCGAGGACAAGACCCGTCGTGGACGCCATGGGGCTGCCCGCACGCTGCCGGGCAACGAGTTCCCGGAAGCCGCCGGTCAGGACGGTGTCGATGGCGTGATCCGTCCGCTTTCCGCCGATCGCCGCATACCGCGTGCGTCCCGAAGCGTCGTAGACGGCACTCACATCGAAGCCGAAATTCTGGAACGTCACCTCGCCGATGTTCTCGTCGGCCCAGGCCTTGTCGTCCGCGTCGATAACGTGGTCCACGACGCTGTTCCAGGTGCCGTAATCCAGCACCGACTTGCCGAGCTGCTGGCCCCGGACCGAGATTGCTCCGCCGGCAAGTTTCACCTGCATCTCGCGCGCGACCTCCGTCTGGTAGGAGGCGACCCAGAGGATGGTCGTCAGCATGGCCCCCAGCAACAGCGACACCAGCGCGGCGACCGGAATGGTCAGTCGTAGAAGAAGCTGTCGGTGAAGGGCTGCCATGTCGCTCGCTTCGAAATCTCGCCCTTGTTATGCAGCTAAGCTCTAAAGAACCCGTGAGGGGTCTGCTGCAGTTCGTCGGGATTGGTCGATCGGGATTAAGCTAGCGCCTCGCGGGCAGCGCCGTTTCCGCGCGCCGCCGCCTTGCCCTTTGCCGGGCTCTGGTATTTCCCTGGCATTTGGCCTATACCGCGGCCAGCGCCCGGCGCCTCGCAGTGAGGTGCCCGCGTTTTCATGGCCCGGGCTGGACGACATCCCTGCCCTGGGCGACCCATACCCTCCCGATCAGAAAGGGCATCCCGATGTCGATCACGCCTGAGCGCAAGACCGAAGTCATCAAGGAATACGCCACCTCCGAAGGCGACAGCGGTTCGCCGGAAGTCCAGGTCGCGCTGCTTTCCGAGCGCATCAACAACCTGACCGAACACTTCAAGTCGCACAAGAAGGACAACCACTCGCGTCGTGGCCTTCTGCGCATGGTCGCTACCCGCCGCAGCCTGCTTGACTACCTCAAGCGCAAGGAAGAGGCGCGTTACACCGCCATCGTCGCAAAGCTCGGCCTGCGCCGCTAGCACTTGGATCGGCGGGCATCCTCTGGATGAGCCCGCCGGTTTTGCATTCGGGCCCCGCCGCAAGGCGGTGCCCTCCGGGCTTCGCCACAGGGCGCCGCCCACTGCCCCGGCCGCCTCTTAGGGGCGCCGGCACCGACCGAACCGAAACGGTCATGGGGCAGGATTGCCGGGGGCTTCCCGGCACGCTCCGCGGCATTGTCGCCCGGACGAGATCGTGCCGAAGGGTTTTGCCCTTCCCGAAGCCTCCCGCCGTCTTGCCCATGACCCGCTTCTTCTAAAAGAGCCCCGCGATAGCGTGCCGCCCATCCAGGCCGGCAGGTCGCAGCACAAAGGCAATTTTCATGTTCAATGCCCACAAAGTGCAAATCGAATGGGCGGGCCGCACGCTCACCCTCGAGACCGGCACCATCGCCCGCCAGGCTGACGGCGCCGTCCTCGCCACCTATGGCGAGACCGTCGTGCTCGCGACCGTCGTGTCGCAGAAGCAGCCGAAGCCCGGCTTCGACTTCTTCCCGCTGACCGTCAACTACCAGGAGAAGACCTTCGCCGCGGGCAAGATCCCCGGTGGCTTCTTCAAGCGCGAGGGCCGTCCGTCCGAGAAGGAGACGCTGGTCTCCCGCCTGATCGACCGTCCGATCCGCCCGCTCTTCGCCGAAGGCTACAAGAACGACACCCAGGTCGTCGTCACCGTCCTGCAGCATGACCTCGAGAACGATCCGGACGTGCTGGCCATGGTCGGCGCCTCCGCTGCGCTCACGCTCTCGGGCGTGCCTTTCATGGGCCCGATCGGCGGCGCCCGCGTCGGCTACATCAACGGCGAGTTCAAGCTGAACCCGCATGTCGACGAGATGCCGGAGTCGGAACTCGACCTCGTTGTCGCCGGCACCGACTCGGCCGTGCTGATGGTGGAATCCGAGGCGCACGAGCTGTCGGAAGAGATCATGCTCTCGGCCGTCATGTTCGGCCACCGCGGCTTCCAGCCGGTGATCGACGCGATCATCAAGCTGGCCGAGCTCGCCGCCAAGGAGCCCCGCACCCACGTCGTCGCCGACAACTCCGCCCTCGAGGCCGAGATGCTCGGAATGGTCGAAGGCGAGCTGCGCGACGCCTACAAGAACACCGACAAGATGGCCCGCTACACCGC
Organism: Mesocryomonas lacus; assembly: GCF_055730135.2. Taxonomy (NCBI): domain Bacteria; kingdom Pseudomonadati; phylum Pseudomonadota; class Alphaproteobacteria; order Hyphomicrobiales; family Aurantimonadaceae; genus Mesocryomonas; species Mesocryomonas lacus. The sequence goes on from NZ_JBUZWE020000007.1 coordinate 210,160, forward strand.
CGTCGACGCGGTGAAGGCGAAGGTCATGGCCCACTTCCTGCCCGAGGGCCAGGAGCCGAAGGCGTCCAAGGAAGTCGTCGGCGCCGTCTTCAAGGAGCTGCAGGCCAAGATCGTCCGCTGGAACATCCTCGACACCGGCAGCCGCATCGACGGCCGTGACCTGTCGACGGTCCGCCAGATCGTCGCCCAGGCCGGCATCCTGCCGCGCACCCACGGCTCGGCGCTGTTCACCCGCGGCGAGACCCAGGCTTTGGTCGTCGCCACGCTCGGCACCGGCGAGGACGAGCAGTTCGTCGACGCGCTGACCGGCACCTACAAGGAGACCTTCCTCCTTCACTACAACTTCCCTCCCTATTCGGTCGGCGAGACCGGCCGCATGGGTTCCCCGGGCCGTCGCGAAATCGGCCACGGCAAGCTCGCCTGGCGCGCCATTCGTCCGATGCTGCCGGGCAAGGAAGCCTTCCCCTACACGATCCGCGCCGTCTCCGAGATCACCGAGTCGAACGGCTCGTCCTCGATGGCGACCGTCTGCGGCACCTCGCTCGCCCTAATGGACGCCGGCGTTCCGCTCGGCCGTCCAGTGGCCGGCATCGCCATGGGCCTGATCAAGGAGAACGAGCGCTTCGCGGTCCTCTCCGACATCCTGGGTGACGAGGATCACCTCGGCGACATGGACTTCAAGGTGGCTGGCACCTCCGAGGGCATCACCTCGCTGCAGATGGACATCAAGATCCAGGGCATCACCGAGGACATCATGAAGATCGCCCTCGACCAGGCGAAGGGTGGTCGTCTGACCATCCTCGACGAGATGGCCAAGGCGCTCTCGACCAACCGCGCCGAGCTCGGCGAGTTCGCGCCGCGCATCGAGGTCATGATGGTGCCGACGGACAAGATCCGCGACGTCATCGGTTCGGGCGGCAAGGTGATTCGCGAGATCGTCGAGAAGACCGGCGCCAAGATCAACATCGAGGACGACGGCACGGTGAAGATCGCGTCCTCCTCGGCCAAGGAGATCGAGGCCGCCAAGAAGTGGATCCACTCGATCGTCGCCGAGCCTGAAGTCGGCGCGATCTACGAGGGTACGGTCGTGAAGTGCGTTGAGTTCGGCGCCTTCGTGAACTTCTTCGGTGCCCGCGACGGCCTCGTCCACATCAGCCAGCTCGGCGCCGAGCGCGTCTCCAAGACGAGCGACGTCGTCAAGGAAGGCCAGAAGGTCTGGGTCAAGCTGATGGGCTTCGACGAGCGCGGCAAGGTCCGCCTGTCGATGAAGGTCGTCGACCAGGCGACCGGCGAAGAGATCAAGGGCGGCGAAGAGGCGGCGTAAGCCTCTTCCTCACCCGTTGGAATCGACGAAAGGCGCGCCCGGAAACGGGCGCGCCTTTTGTTTTGTCGCTGGACAAGGCTTGGCCTTTCGCCAAATGAAGAGGCGAGGGCGGCGCCGGGCGCGGCCCGGTTGCTGCAGGCGAGGGGGAACGGGCATGCTCTATCTGGTGGCGACGCTGAAGACGGTGGCTGGCGAGCGCGCGGCGGTGGTGGCGGCGGCGCGGCCCTGCATCGAGGCGACTCGGAAGGAGCCGGGATGCTTGCGCTACGACCTCTTCGAAAGCGTCACCGACCCTGATCTGCTGACCTTCATCGAGGCCTGGGAGGACGAGGCGGCGCTCGCCCGCCACGGCACGATGCCGCATGTCCTCGCTTGGCGCGCGGCCTCGGCTCCGCACCGCACGACGACGCAGCTCGAGATCATCTTCCCCGATCGCGTCGAGGTCCGATGACGCCGCTTTCCATCTTGTCCGGAGGCTCCGGGACCGCCGGCCCTGTCGAGGCTTCGGCGGGGAGGAGCCGATGAGCGCGCTTTTCGTGCGCGCGGTCGGCGCGCTCCTCGGCGGCTTCCTGTTCAGTCAGGCGAGCGAGTTCACCCAGCAGTACATGCAGCGCCTCGGCGGTGCCGCCGACGAGCTGCGCACCATCGTCCGGCGCTTCGACGACAGTGCGCGGCTAGAGGGGCTGCAGCGCGATGCGGCGATCGCGCGGCTGCGCTCGGCTGATGATGGCTTCGTGGCGCGTCAGGGCGAGGATGCGGCCAGCCTGGTCGCCCGTCAGGACGAGGTGGAGCGGCGCTATCAGAAGCTGACCGGCACCGCGCCGCTGCTCCGCCCCTTCGAGGCGCTCGCCGATCCCGACGGGACGATCCTTGCTCGCACCTTCGACGATTTTCGTCCGGCGCTGCCAATTACCGCCGACGGGCTGTTTCTCGCGGTGGCAGGCTTTGCCGGTGGCTGGGGTCTTGGGGCAGGGGCGGCCGGTGTCCACGGCATCCGCAAACGCCGACGCGCCCGACGGGCCGCAGCGCCCAATACCGGCGGTTCGCGGCTGGCTTAGCGCCGACGTTTAAAGCTCCCCGGCGCATGGCGCCGAGGGCAGGCCAGTGGCGGATGCTTACTTCGCGGCCTGGGCGACGTCGACGTCCTCGGCGATGACGGCACGGCGCTCCTGCGCCTTCAGCTCGTCCAGCGCCGGCATCGACATGATGTTGTAGCCGGAATCGACGTAGTGGATCTCGCCGGTGACGCCGGCGGCCAGGTCCGAAAGCAAGTAGAGGATAGCGCCGCCGACCTCGTCGATGCTGACGTTGCGGCGGAGCGGTGCGTTCTTGCGCTGGTAGCTGAACATCAGCCGCGCATCCGAGACGCCGGCGCCGGCGAGCGTGCGCACCGGGCCCGCCGAGACGGCGTTGACGCGGATGTTGCGCGGGCCGTAATCGGCGGCGAGATAGCGCACCGAGGCCTCCAGCGCGGCCTTGGCGACGCCCATGACGTTGTAGTTCGGCATCACGCGGGTGGCGCCGCCATAGGTCAGCGTCAGCAGCGAGCCGCCGGGTGCCATGATGTCGGTCGCGCGCCGGGTGATCTCGGTGAAGGAGAAGCAGGAGATCAGCATGGTGCGCGTGAAGTTGTCGCGCGTGGTGTCGGCGTAGAGGCCCTTCAGCTCGTTCTTGTCGGAGAAGGCGAGGGCGTGCACCAGGAAGTCGATCTGGCCCCATTCGGCCTTCAGCGTCTCGAACACCCGGTCGACCGAGGCGATGTCCTCAACGTCGCAGTCGAGCAGCAGCGTCGAGCCGATCTCGGCGGCGAGCGGCTTCACCCGCTTGCCAAAGGCGTCGCCCTGGTAGGTCAGCGCCACTTCCGCGCCTTGGGCAGCGAGCGCCTTGGCCGCGCCCCAAGCGATGGAATTGTGGTTGGCGACGCCCATCACGAGGCCGCGCTTGCCCTTCATCAGATCGCCCATGGACGGCCCCTTCTTATTCTACGCATCGCGAAAACCGCGGTCACTTCTTGGCGCGAGCGATAGCACACCACCGACTGTTGCGGGCGCACGTCGTATGTCCGCCCGCAACACATCGTTTGGCGAGAGCTTCAGTCCGCGACGCGGCGGAACACCAGCGTCGCATTGGTGCCGCCGAAGCCGAAGGAGTTCGACAGCACGGTGTTCAGCTTCACATTGTCCATCCGCTCGCGAACGATCGGAAGGTCGGCAAACTCCGGATCGATTTCGTCGATATGAGCCGACTGCACGATGAAGTCGTTCTGCAGCATCAAGAGCGAGTAGATCGCCTCCTGCACGCCCGTCGCACCCAGCGAATGGCCGGTCAGCGACTTCGTCGCCGAGATCGGCGGGATCTTGTTGCCGAAGACTTCCCGGATCGCCTGGATCTCCATCTTGTCGCCGACCGGCGTCGAGGTGGCGTGCGGGTTGATATAGTCGATCTCCGTGTCGACCGTCTCCAGCGCCATCTTCATGCAGCGCGCCGCGCCCTCGCCGGACGGAGCGACCATGTCGTGTCCGTCGGACGTCGCGCCGTAGCCGACGATCTCGGCGATGATCTTCGCGCCGCGCGCTTTCGCGTGCTCGTATTCTTCCAGCACCAGCACACCCGCGCCGCCGGCGATGACGAAGCCGTCGCGGTCCTTGTCATAGGCACGGGATGCCACCGTCGGCCGATCGTTGAAGTCGGAGGACATCGCGCCCATCGCGTCGAAGAGGTTCGACATGGTCCAGTCGAGGTCTTCCGAGCCGCCGGCGAAGATCACGTCCTGCTTGCCGACCTGGATCGTCTCATAGGCATTGCCGATGCAATGGTTGGACGTCGCGCAGGCCGACGAGATGGAATAGTTGACGCCCTTGATCTTGAACTGGGTGGCGAGCACGGCGGACGCCGTCGAGCTCATTGCCTTCGGCACCGCGGTCGGGCCGATGCGCTTCGGGCCGCCCTTGGTCTCGGTGATCTCGGCGGCCTCGACGATGATGCGCGTCGAGGGCCCGCCGGAGCCCATGATGATGCCGGTGCGCGGGTTGACGATGTCGTCTTCCGTCAGGCCGGAATCCTCGATCGCCTGCTGCATGGCGATGTAGTTCCAGGCGGTGCCCTTGCTCATGAAGCGCGCGGTGCGCCGGTCGAGCACGGCGAACGGGTCGAGGTTCGGCTCGCCCTGGACATGGCAGCGGAAGCCGTGGCTCGCATAGTCCTCGGCGAAGCTGACGCCCGAGCGGGCGTTCTTCAAGGAGTCCAGCACCGCCTCGACATCGTTGCCGATCGACGAGACGATGCCCATTCCGGTCACAACGACACGTTTCATCGCATATTCCTCCAGTGGTGCAGGGCCGCGGGCCGCCGGTCTTGCCGGTCGGCCGCGGCTGGCGCAGGGGTCAGGCCGCGGCGGGCTCTTCGTCCTTGAACAGACCGACGCGCAGGTCACTCGCCTTGTAGATCAGCACGCCATCGGCCTTGACCCAGCCTTCGGCGATGCCAAGCTTCAGACGCGAGCGCATGACGCGCTTGAACTCGACGCCGTACTCGACGAGCTTCACCTTCGGCGTCACCTGGCCCGAGAATTTGACCTCGCCGACGCCGAGCGCCCGGCCGCGGCCCTCTTCGCCGAGCCAGCCGAGATAGAAGCCGGTCAGCTGCCAGAGCGCATCGACGCCGAGGCAGCCCGGCATCACCGGGTCGCCCTCGAAATGGCATTTAAAGAACCAGAGGTCGGGATTGACGTCGAACTCGGCCTTGATCGAACCCTTGCCGAACTGGCCACCATCGGTGGTCACCTCGGTGATCCGGTCGAACATCAGCATCGGCGGCAGCGGCAGCTGCGCGTTGCCGGGTCCGAACAGCTGGCCGTGGCCGCAGGTGATCAGCTCATCGTAATCGTAATGCGTCTTGCCGGGTGCCATGATCTTCCATATCCGTCCGGACGCTGCCCCACGCCGGTTTCGGCGTCGCCTTTAGCACGGGTGCGTCCGGACACAAACCCGGCAGCGCCGCCGGCGTGCATGTCTGCTGGCAAAGCTAGGGTCACCGGATGGCGAATGAAAGTCTCCTTGGCGTTTCTCTTGTCTGGAAAGGCGGCAATGCCCGTTGAAACCTTGCGCCTGTCGGCCCTCTGCGGCCTTCTCCTCGCCGGCATGGCATCGCCCGCCGCGGCTGCCGGCGGCTGGCACGCCGAGCCGGCCGGGGCGAGTGCGCGGACGGCCGGCTATGGCGCCGGCCGCGGCTTCACGACGATCTGGATGAGCTGCGCCGGCCTGCCGCCGGGGCGCCTCGCGCTGCGATTCTCAGGCTTTGCAGCCGGCCTGCCGACAGATGGCAGCTATACCGTGGTGGTCTCGGCGAACGACATCGCCTTCCTGCAGGAGACACGCCCGGTGGCGCGCGGCGACGGAGGCCATGATCTCGCCCGCACGGCCTCGCTCGGCGAGCTGCAGCCGATGATCGATGCCCTGAAGAAGGGCCGCAAGGTCGAGGTCTCGGCGCCAGCCGGCCGGGTTACCTTGCCGCTGACCGGTTCGGGCAAGGCGCTGGCGGCGCTGGAGGCGGGCTGCAGGGGATAGGACGACAGACCGCGACCCTCGTCTCGAAGAACCGCGTTTTCCCGGCGGCCTCTCCATCTTGCCGCGACGCAGCGTTTGTGATCTCGCCACGAATTGTCTATATCTTCGGTGTTATCAGCGCTCTCCGGTGGGGCGCGCGGCATGATGGACGTGAAGATGGTGGGCAAGACGATGGAAAATCGGGGCCGTGGACAGTTCTTCTGTGTGTTCGAGCGGCTGCGGGCTGCGGGCCTGCGCCCGACCCGCCAACGCGTGGCGCTGTGCAACCTGATCTTCGGATCGGGCGACCGGCACCTCTCGGCCGAGGAACTGCACGAGGAGGCGCACCGCGCCGGCGAGCCGGTCTCGCTTGCCACCGTCTACAACACGCTGCACCAGTTCACTGATGTGGGCATCATCCGCCCGCTCACCGGCGAGGGCCAGCGCACCTATTTCGACACCAACACCTCCGATCACCATCACTTCTTCCTCGAAGAGGCGAACGAGATGATCGACATCCCGAACGGCGGCATCAAGCTCTCGGAACTGCCGGAGCCGCCGGAAGGCATGGAGATCGTCAATGTCGACGTCGTCGTGCGCCTGCGCCGCAAGGTGGCGCGTCCGGCCGACGCCTTGTCTTGAGACTGGAAGTTGGCCGCGCTTCGGCGCGGCGGCAAAGACGTTTTGAAAGCCCGGTCCTCGCGAGAGAGCCGGGATTTTTGTTGGCCTGCGTGATGTGATGTGCCGGATCGACGGGATGCGAGGCTCAGCGTTCGAACCTCGTCATCCTCGGGGCCGTAGCCCCGGGGACCCATGCCGTCATGCCGGATGATGCCAAGAGCGGTCGAGCGCGTTCAACTCTGCGCCGAATAGCAGAGTTCGCGGAGAGGCATGGGTCCCCGCGCTTCGCGCGAGGATGACGACATTCCGGCTTTTGGTGGACGCTGATCAGAGTGGGCGAAGGAGGGCTTCGTCGTCCGGGTTCGGATGTAACCGGCCTATCCCGCGCTGATGTGGCTCCAGCATTCTCTCAGCATTCGGCCCTACGTGCGGACCGGTTCCCGATCGTTGATGGCCTAGAACCGCTCGTCGGGATAGACACCCCAGATCTCGTGCTGGTGGACGTAGCCCTTGCGGCCGGAGACCTCGACCTCGCACCAGCCGAGGCCGCATTCGCGCACGCTGGTGATGACGCCGGGCTCGAGCTTGGCGACGAGCGTCGCGCTCTCGCCGGCGCTGTTGTGCATGTCGATGGTCGTGCTCTTGCCCTTCAGCCAGGGGGCGGCGATGGCGGTGCGCTCGCCCGACAGCAGCGAATGGTAGACCCAGCCCTCGGTGCCCTCGCTGTCGCGCACCCGGCGCCACAGCTCGTATTCCTGCACCACTTCGACCGGCAGGCCGGGCTTCAGGTAGAGCCAGGAGACGGCGTAGTCGCGGCCCGGGCCGACGCGCAGGTTCACCCGGCCCGATTTCAGCGAGACGAAGCGCGGCAAGGCGAGCTTGGAATAGGCGCCGGTGATCGAGCCGGTTTCCTGCGCGAGCGCGGGGGCCGGCATGGCGGCGGAGGCGAGGAGGGCGGCCGTGCCGGCCAGTGCCAGGACGAAGGAACGAAGACGCAACGGAAACACTCCAGACAGGGCCTGCCGAGACAGGACCATCCCCAACGCGCCCGGAATGCTGCAATGCAGCATCGCGAGGGCACCGAACCTCTGCCGGAAAGCTTTGTTTTCGGGAGGACGGCTTGCTATGGACGGGACTTCTCGACTGGTCCGATTATCGCGCGTTGAGGTTAACAAGCCCTTGAAGCGGCGAGCGGAGGAGGCACGATGACGGAGCGCCCTAGACCGGTCGTCGCGATCACGCGCCGGCTGCCCGAGCCGATCGAGGCCCGCATGGGCGAGCTGTTCGACGTCTCCTTCAACGCCAGCGACAAGCCGATGAGCCAGCCCGATCTCGTCGCTGCGCTCCGCCGCGTCGACGTGCTGGTGCCGACGGTGACCGACCGCATCGACCGCGCCATGATTGAGCAGGCGGGCGAGCGGCTGAAGCTGATCGCCAATTACGGCAATGGCGTCGACAATATCGACGTCGAGGCGGCGCATGCGCGCGGCATCTTCGTCACCAACACGCCGAACGTTCTCAACGAGGACACCGCCGACATGACGATGGCGCTGATCCTGGCGGTGCCGCGGCGGCTGGTCGAGGGCGGCATGCGCCTCATCAGCGGCGAGCCCTGGGCCGGCTGGTCGCCGACCGCCATGCTCGGCCGCCGCCTCGGCGGCAAGAAGCTCGGCATCGTCGGCATGGGCCGCGTCGGCACCGCCGTCGCGCGGCGGGCAAAGGCCTTCGGGCTCGAGATTCACTACCACAACCGCCACCGCGTCAGCCCGAAGACCGAGGAGGCGCTCGGCGCCACCTATTGGGCGAGCCTCGACCAGATGCTGGCGCGGATGGACATCGTCTCCGTCAACTGCCCGTCGACGCCGGCGACCTTCCATCTTCTCTCGGCGCGGCGGCTGGCGCTGATCCCGTCGCACGCCTTCATCGTCAACATCGCCCGCGGCGACATCATCGACCAGCCGGCGCTGATCGGCCTGATCGAGGAGGGCCGCATCGCCGGCGCCGGGCTCGACGTGTTCGAGGGCGAGCCGGCGGTCGACCGGCGGCTGATGCGGCTCGCCGAGGACCACCGCGTGGTGCTGCTGCCGCACATGGGCTCGGCGACGATCGAGGCCCGCATCGACATGGGCGAGAAGGTGATGATCAACATCCGTGCGATGATGGACGGCCACCGCCCGCCCGACCGGATCCTGCCGGGCCGGATTTAGCGCCGGCAGATTTCGCGCAAGCGACGGCCTAGAAACTGGCGCTGCCGCCCGACGCGCCGATCTCCCCCCTTGAGGGGGAGATGCCGGCAGGCAGAGGGGGGTGAACCGCTGCCCACGCCCGACGTCTTCACTTGCCGCCGTCGATGGACCCCCAGCGCCCTACGGCGCCCCCCTCTGGCCTGCCGGCAATCTCCCCCTCGAGGGGGGAGATCGGCTCATCCTCCGACACTTGCTGCAACGCATCAGCATTTTTCCGCCCGCTCTTCGCACCCGCAAGATGGACAAGCCGGGCCCGCACGGTCGATCCTTGCCGAAAAGCATTCGGGGAGGAACGGCATGAGCGAGACCATGGAACGGCCGGCGGTGGTATCGAGCCCGGCGCGCGGGGCGGTCGAGGCTTGGCTGGCGGCGTTCGAGGCGGCGTTGGTTGCGGGGGACGCGAAGGCGGCCGCTGCTTTGTTCAACGCCGAGAGCTACTGGCGCGACCTCGTCAGCTTCACCTGGAACATCAAGACCGTCGAAGGTCCCGAAGGGGTCGAGGACATGCTGTCGGCGGTCCTTGCCGACGTGAAGCCGCGGCACTTCCGGATCGAGGAGGAGCCTTCGGAGGCCGGCGGCGTCACCGAGAGCTGGATCACCTTCGAGACGGCGGTGGCCCGGGGCCGCGGCCATCTCCGGCTGAAGGACGGCAAGGCCTGGACCCTCCTCACGACCATGACCGAGCTGAAGGGGCACGAGGAGAGGATGGGCGAGCGCCGCCCGATGGGCGCCGAGCACGGATCGGCAAAGGGGCGCACATCCTGGCTGGAGCAGCGGCAGGCGGAGGCCGAGGCGCTCGGCCGCACCACCCAGCCGGAGGTGGTGGTGATCGGTGGCGGCCAGGGCGGCCTCGCGCTCGGCGCGCGGCTGCGCCAGCTCGGCGTATCCACCATCATCGTCGACAAGCATCCGCGGCCCGGCGACGCCTGGCGCAAGCGCTACAAGTCGCTCTGCCTGCACGACCCCATCTGGTACGACCACCTGCCCTACATCGATTTCCCGAAGAACTGGCCGGTCTTCGCCCCGAAGGACAAGATCGGCGACTGGCTGGAAATGTACGCCAAGGTGATGGAGCTCAACGTCTGGAACTCCACCGAGGCGAAGACGGCGCACTGGGACGAGGCGAGCAAAGAATGGAACGTCACCGTCGTCCGCGGCGGCGAGGAGATCACGCTTCGCCCGAAGCAGCTGGTCTTCGCCACCGGCATGTCGGCGAAACCGAACCTGCCGACCTTCAAGGGCATGGAGCGCTTCAAGGGCGAGCAGCACCATTCCTCGGTGCATCCGGGCCCGGACGCATGGGCCGGCAAGAAGGCCGTGGTGATCGGCTCCAACAATTCCGCGCACGACATCTGCGCTGCCCTCTGGGAGGCCGGCGCCGACGTCACCATGGTGCAGCGCTCGACCACCCACATCGCCCGCTCCGAGACGCTGATGACCGAGAGCCTCGGCCCGCTCTACTCCGAGCAGGCGCTCGCCAACGGCGTCACCACCGCCAAGGCCGACCTGATCTTCGCCTCGCTTCCCTACCGGATCATGCACGAGTTCCAGATCCCGGTCGCCAACCGCATGCGCGAAGTCGACGCCGAGTTTTATGCGGCGCTCGAGAAGGCCGGCTTCATGCTCGACTTCGGCGCCGACGGGTCCGGCCTGTTCATGAAGTACCTCCGCCGCGGCTCCGGCTACTACATCGACGTCGGCGCCAGCCAGCTGATCATCGACGGCAAGATCAAGCTGAAGAGCGGCGTCGAGGTCGAGGAGATCACCGAGACCGGCGTCAAGTTCGCCGACGGCTCGGAGCTTCCCGCCGACCTCATCGTCTACGCCACCGGCTACGGCTCGATGAACGGCTGGGTCGCCGACCTCGTCGACCGCGAGACCGCCGACCGGGTCGGCAAGTGCTGGGGCCACGGCTCGAACACGCCGAAGGATCCCGGCCCCTGGGAGGGCGAGCAGCGCAACATGTGGAAGCCGACGCAAGTGGAAGGCCTCTGGTTCCACGGCGGCAATCTGCACCAGTCCCGGCATTACTCGCAGTTCCTGGCGCTGCAGCTGAAGGCGAGGGCGGCGGGGATCGCGACGCCGGTGTACGGGCTGCAGGAGGTTCATCATAAGGGGTGAGGGGGGTGGCATGTAGCGCAGGCTATGGTACCCGCCGGCCGATGCGGCGCGTACCTGCCTTCCCTCACCATCCCAAGCTACCGGCGGCATCTGCCATTCCTTCAATGTATGCCCAGCTTTCCCCTCGTCATCCCGGACTTGATCTCTGCGAAACCGAGGTTTCGCTGGGATCAAGTCCGGGATGACGAACTTCAAACTTGGCACCTTCTCCTACGACGCTCACCCCTTCGCCACCCGACGCCGGTACCGCACTGTCTCGAACCGCATCTCCAGCGCGTCGACCATCAGCAGCTGCCCTGCCTCCAGCGTTTGCCAGGGCATACCCACCTTTCCCTCGTCATCCCGGACTTGATCCGGGATCCATTCCAAACCGTTGAACGAACGGGGAAAGGGGCGACATTCACTTCTGAAGCGGACCATGACGGAACCGCGGAGGAATGGATCCCAGCGAAACCTCGGTTTCGCAGAGATCAAGTCCGGGATGACGAAGTTTCGACCTTGGCACCCTCTCCTACGACGCTCACCCCTTCGCCACCCTTCGCCGGTACCGCACCGTCTCGAAGCGCATCTCCAGCGTGTCGACCATCAGCAGGCGGCCGACCAGCGGATCGCCGATGCCGCAGGCGAGCTTGATGGCTTCGGTGGCGGCAAGGGTCCCGAGGATGCCGGTGACGACGCCGAGGATGCCGGCCTCGGCGCAGGAGGGGACGAGGCCCGCCGGGGGCGCTTCGGGGAAGAGGTCGCGGTAGCCGGGATGGCGCACGCCGGCTAGCGACGTCGCATAGGGCATGAGCACCGTCAGCGAGCCGGAGAAGCGGTTGACCGCCGCCGTCACCAGCGGCCGTTCGGCGTCTTCGCAGAGGTCGGCGAGGGCGTAGCGGGTGGAAAAATTGTCGGAGCCGTCGATGACGAGGTCGTAGGCGGCGACGATATCAGCGCCGTTGGCGGCGTCGAGGCGCAGCTTGTGCGGCACGATGGTGACGTGCGGGTTGATCGCGGCGACCGCTGTGGTGGCGCTGTCGAGTTTCGAGCGGCCGATGTCGGCGGTGCCGTGCAGCACCTGGCGCTGCAGGTTGGAGAGCGAGACCGTGTCGTCGTCGGCGATGCCGATCGTGCCGACGCCGGCGGCGGCGAGATACAGCACCACCGGCGAGCCGAGCCCGCCGGCGCCGATCACCAGCATCTTCGCCCGCTTCAGCCGCTGCTGGCCGGGGCCGCCGACCTCCGGCAGCACGATGTGGCGGGCGTAGCGGGAGAGTTCGTCGGCAGACAGAGGCGCAGGCGGATCTGCGGAGGGTTGTCCGGATATCGGAACCAGCGGGGCCTCGGCGACGGGGATAGTCTTAGCTCGGACGGCGGGGCCGGCGGGGTCAGCTGGGCCGGCGAACCCAAGCGGAGGATTTCGCTGGCTCATGAGATCGTCCCCTGGTCGACCGTCAGGTGCTGCGCGCGGTCGCCGAGCGCGTCGAACAACGCGGCATCGGTGCCGGTCATGAAGGCCTGCACGTCGAGGCGCTCGATGATGTCGAAGAGGCCGGCGCGGCGGCCGGGATCGAGGTGGGCGGCGACCTCGTCAAGGAGCAGCACGGGTCCGATGCCGCTCATCGCCCGGACGAGGCCGGCATGGGCGAGCACGAGGCCGATCAGCAGCGCCTTCTGCTCGCCGGTGGAGGAAAGGGCCGCCGGCATCGCCTTGGCGCGGTGGGTGATGAGGAGATCGGCGCGGTGCGGGCCCTCGAGCGTGCGCCCCGCCGCGCGGTCGAGCGGCCGTTGCCGGGCGAGCCGCTCGGCGGCCTCGTCCTCGAGGTCGACGGCGGGCCGGGCGAGATCGTCGAAGCCGTAGCCGCTGGTCAGCGCCAGGTCCGCCTTCGGAAACGGGCTGTCGTCCGTCGAGGCGCCGATCATCGTTCTCAGCAGGCCGACCAGCTCGTGCCGGGCGATGGCGATGGCGATGCCGAGCTCGGCAAGCTGCGCCTCGAGGCCGGCGAGCCAGGCATCATCCTGTCGCCCGTCCGCGAGCAGACGGTTGCGCTGGCGCATCGCCCGCTCGTAGTCCAAGGCTCTGCGGCCATGCGCGGGATCGACGGTCAGCACGAGACGGTCGAGGAAGCGGCGCCGGTCGCCGGAGGGACCGGTGAAGAGGCCGTCCATGGCCGGCGTCAGCCAGAGGATGCGGAGATGGTCGAGCAGCTCGTCGGCCGATTTCGCCTGCGTCTCGTCGATGCGCACGGTGCGGGCGAGGCCGTTGCCCGCCTCGGGGCGGACGAGGGTGGCGAGCTGCAGCGTGTCGTCGCCGGCGGTCAAATCGGCGCGGACCGAAAAACCGCCGCTGCCGCCGGCGCGGATCATGTCGGCATAGGCCGCCCGGCGAAGGCCGCGACCGGGGGTCAGCAGCGAGACCGCTTCCATGAGATTGGTCTTGCCGGCGCCGTTGTCGCCGGCCAGCACCACGAAGCGCGCGGCGAGATCGACCTGCAGCGCAGAATAGTTGCGGAAGTCGACGAGGCGGAGCGCCGAGAGATGCGACATGGTCTTGCCGGTGGGGACGGGCGGAGCATGGGCCGGCCCCGAGACGCCGTCGTCATCCGCGCGGGCATTGTCGTGGCGGACGATCGGGATAGCGGTCTCCACAGCTGGGACACCGGTCTTCGCGACCGCGACCGAGGTCTCCGCGATCGGGATCGGGAGGGCGGTGCCCGTCACACCCGCATGGGCATGAGGACGTAGAGCGTGCCGTCGTCGCCACCGTCCTTGATCAGGGTCGGCGAGCCGGGATCGGCGAGCATGAAGACGGCGGTGTCGCCGGAGAGCTGCCCGGTGATGTCGAGGAGATAGCGGGCGTTGAAGCCGATCTCGATGTCGTCGGACTCGTAGCCGACGGCGAGCTCTTCCGTCGCGGTGCCGGCGTCCGGGCTGTTCACCGTCAGTGTCAGCTGGCCGTTGGTGACGGCGAGCTTCACCGCGCGGCCGCGCTCGGACGAGATGGTGGAGACGCGGTCGACGGCGGCCGAGAAGGTCTGCCGGTCGAGCGTCAGCTCCTTGTCGTTGTTCTGCGGGATGACGCGCTGGTAGTCGGGGAAGGTGCCGTCGATCAGCTTCGAGGTCATCACCACCGGGCCGATGGTGAAGCGGATCTTGGAATCGGAGAGCTCGACGAGGATCTCGTCGTCGCCACTGTCGAGAAGCTTCTGCAGCTCGCCGACCGTCTTGCGCGGGATGATGATGCCCGGCATGCCCTCGGAGCCGGCAGGCGCCTCCATCTCGGCCCGCGCCAGGCGATGGCCGTCGGTGGCCACCGCGCGCAGGCGCAAAGTGCCGTCGGACTCGATGGTGTGGAGGAAAATGCCGTTGAGGTAGTAGCGCGTCTCCTCGGTCGAGATCGCGAACTGGGTGCGCTCGACGAGGCGGCCGAGGGCCGAGCCCTTGAGCTTGAACGTGTGCGAGAAGACGCCGGCAGTGATGTCGGGGAAATCCGATTCGGGCAGGCACTGCAGCCGGAAATTCGAGCGGCCGGAGGTCACCGTCATCTGGTTGCCGTCGGCATTCGTCGCGAGCTTCACCTCCGAGCCGTCCGAGAGCTTGCGGACGATGTCGTAGAGGAGGTGCGCCGGCACCGTCGTCGCGCCCTCCTGCTCGCCGTTCGCCGCGACCGTTTCGGTGATCTCGAGGTCGAGGTCCGTCGCCTTCAGCCTGAGCGCCCCGTCCTCGGTCTTGACGAGGACATTGGACAGGATCGGGATGGTGTTGCGCCGCTCGACCACGCGGTGGACATGGCCCAGCGTCTTCAGAAGGTTGGAACGCTCGATGATGATACGCATGGGAGACAACCATTTCGTTCGGGGGAGCGCCGGCATCTCGTCGCGGACAGCGCTTAGGCGCCGGCGTTTCCCCGCGGGAGTGCGAACCTTTTAGAGGCTGCGGCACGGCTTGAAAAGCCTTGCGGCAGACAGTCGAGACAGATGCGCCGGCGGCCCGCAGAAGCGGGGCGCCGGCGCTGGTTCGATAAGGCTGTCGGCCCGCCGAAACCGGCGGGGCGCGACAGGCCTATTCCTCGATCATGCGGCGGATGAGGTCGAGCTCCTCGCCGAGCTTCTCGTCCTTGGCGCGCTCGCCTTCGATCTTGCGCACGGCGTGCAGCACCGTGGTGTGGTCGCGCCCGCCAAAGCGGCGGCCGATCTCCGGCAGCGAGCGCGGCGTCATGGTTTTCGCCAGATACATCGCGATCTGGCGCGGCCGCACGATGGTGCGGGTGCGGCGGGCCGAGAGGATGTCGGTGCGTGTCACGTTGTAGTGGCGCGAGACGAATTTCAGGATGTCCTCGATGCGAATCCGCTTCTCGCCATTGGTGCGGGTCAGCGAGTTCAGGAGGTCGTCGAGGTGGTCGGCCGACAGCGGCTGGCCGACGGCGTGGCGGAAGGCGATCTGGTTGAACGCGCCCTCGAGGTCGCGGCCGGAGCCGATCACCCGGCGAGCGATGGTGTCGACCACCTTCTCGTCGATCAGAAAGCTCGGATCCTCGACCTTCAGCGCGTCGACGCGGGTGGTGAGGATCTCCTTGCGCATGTCGAAATCGGGCGAGACCATCTCGATGGCGACGCCGCCCGACAGGCGCGAGCGCACCCGAGCATCCAGCGACTCCAGCTCGAAGGCCGGGCGATCGGCGGCGACGATCACCTGGCGGGCCGAGTCGATCAAAGCGTTGAGGAGATGGCAGAACTCCTGCTGGATCGACTTTCCCTGCAGGAACTGCATGTCGTCAATGATCAGGATGTCGATGCCGCGCAGATTCTCCTTGAAGTCGAGCGCCTGGTTGTCGCGGATCGCGGTGGCAAAGCGCCACATGAAATATTCGGCGGTGAGGTAGACGACGCGCGGCTGGTCGGCGCGCCGGGTCGCGGCATTGGCGATCGCCTGCAGGAGGTGGGTCTTGCCAAGGCCGACATTGGCGTGGACGAAGAGCGGGTTGAAGCGGACCGACTGCGGGCCGTTTTCGGCGATCGCCTTGGCGGCGGCGAGCGCCACGCGGTTCGAGGTGCCCTCGACGAAGGTGTCGAAGACGTAGCGGTTGTCGAGCGGCGAGCCGAAGGAGGTGCCGTTGTGGTGGCGGTCGCGGGCCGAGAAGTCGGCCGTGCGCTCCAGCGCCGGATGCGAGGCGTGGCTGGCGGCCGGCACGTCCATGATGCCCGGTCCGCGCGCGGCCGGCTTGGCGATCTCCGTTACCTCGCGCATCGCCTGGTTGGCGGCCGGCCCGCTGCGCACGGCGGTGCGCACGGCAATGTCGACCTTCAGCGTGCCCGGCACTTCCTCGGCGAAGATGGCCAGCAGCATGTCGGAATAGTGCGAGTTGATCCAGGTCTTCAGGAAGGCGGTCGGCACCGACAGGCGGACGGAGCCCTTGCCCATCTCGTCGATCTTCATCCGCTCGAACCAGCTGGCATAGATGTCCTTGCCGAGCTGTGCCTGCAGGCGGGCCTTGACGCGCAGCAAGATCTCGCCGTCGCTCTTGGGTCCGACTGCTTGCATTTCCGTCATTCCGTTACCCGTTCCCTGTCCCTGCGGGACCGTTTTCTGTTCGACCGAGGCCGACCGCATGAAGGGCAGCACTAAGGGTGACCGCACCGTTGCCGCGACAGCGCTCATCGCTGCGCCCAGGGCAGTTCCGTGGCTTTCCAGCCGGCGGTCGTCCCGCGGTGACCCTCGTCGTCCGGCGGTCCCTCGAAGCCGTCGAGGACGTTGTAGCAGTTCTGAAAGCCGGCGGCGGTCAGCGCGGCCGCGCTGGCCATGCTGCGCACACCCGACCGGCAGAGGAAGTAAAGCTTCGATGCCTCGCTGCCACCGAGCTCCGCAACGCGGGCGGCGACCTTCTCGGCAAAGCGCGGATCGACGGCCATCGAGGGGAAGACCTGCCATTCCTGAAACAGCTGGCGCTCGGACGCGGGAAGGCGGGGGAAGCCGACATAGGTCCATTCGGCGGACGTGCGGACGTCGATCAGGAAGGCGTCGGCCTGTTGGCTGACGGCTTCCCAGCAGGCGCCGACGGTGACGTCGCCCGAATATGGAGTGCTCATGGAAAATCCCCCGGCAGCAAGGTCCTGTCCGGACCCGCTTGCATGTCTTCGAAATATCGTTGGTATGGCTCGGGTTAAGATGCCCGAAATACTTGCCAAAGCCTTAAGGCTCGGCACCTTCTGACTTGCTGAAGGATTTAAGATATTCTGGGGCTGATGAACTTACTGGAAAACACGCTTCGTCCCCACGTTTCGTCTTTTCGCTCTCTTGCCTGAGGTTTGAAACTACGCAAGCGCCAGCGCTCGGGCAAGCCGAGTCTTCGATGAATCGTTGAACGGGTGGGGCCGGTGTGGCGGACTCGTCATGCGCGCAAGAGGGTGGCTGGGGGTAATCCCCTGATTCCTCTGGAAAATCATAAACCCGCCAAACTAAACCCGGGGGACAAGGTTTAAATTTTGGGAATCTTGTAGAGGCCCGCTTGACTCAAGGGCTTACGAAAATTTGGTTAGCCGACCCCACCGCCGGAAATGACGACCTGTCGCAACGTATTGAAATAAAACGAGAAATTATGTCGTCGACGGCAGAGGTCGATACGGCGGCAACCTGCTGATGACAGTGGCGTGACACGCCTCTAAATGCGCCATGAATCAAAAAGGCCCGGCAGAGCCGAGCCTTTCGAACAGAAGATGTAGGCGTGTTACGCGGTCGCGGCTTCGCCCGTGCTCTTCACCCGGCCCGACAGGCGCGAGATCTTGCGGGAGATGGTGTTCTTGTGGAACACGCCGCGCGAGACAGCGCGCATCAGCTCGGGCTCGGCAACCTTGAACGCGGCCTGGGCAGCATCCTTGTCACCCGACAGGATGGCTTCCTCGACCTTGCGCAGGAAGGTCCGAACGCGCGAGCGGCGGTTCTTGTTGACCTCGGTGCGGCGGGCGATCTTGCGCGTGGCCTTCTTGGCCGATGGCGTATTGGCCATGACTGGACTCTCTTGTCTGTGGTTGCCGGGGGCCTGCAGCCTTGGTCCGGACCGGACCAGAGCGCGAGCACATACGGCCCCTTATGGCGCCGCCGAATATCGAGCGGCTTATAGGCAAGCCGCGCGGCTGCGTCAACATCTAACCGGGCCAGCGGCCGTGCCCGATCGCGATTTTCGCCGATCAGCGGTTCCGGAAAACCGCCGGCCGCTTTTCGATGAAGGCCGCCATGCCCTCGCTCTGGTCGTCCAGCGCAAAGGTCGAGTGGAACAGCCTGCGCTCGAAACGCAGTCCTTCGGCAAGAACGGTCTCGAAGGCGCGGTTGACGGACTCCTTGGCCATCATCACCGAGGGCTGCGAGAAGCCGGCGATCTTCTCGGCCGCAGCAATCGCTTCCTTCAACAGGTCGGCCGCCGGGACGATGCGCGCGACGAGCCCGCAGCGCTCGGCTTCGACGGCGTCCATCATCCGGCCGGTGAGGACGAGGTCCATCGTCTTGGCCTTGCCGATCGAGCGCGCCATGCGCTGCGTGCCGCCCATGCCGGGCAGGACACCCAGCGTGATCTCGGGCTGGCCGAAACGGGCATTGTCGGCGGCGATGATGAAGTCGGCCATCATTGCCAATTCGCAGCCGCCGCCGAGCGCATAGCCGGCGACGGCGGCGATCATCGGTTTGCGGAAGCAGGCGACCTCTTCCCAGCCGCGGGCAAAATCGTCGGCATAGGCCTCGACGAAGGAGAGGGCCTGCATCTCCTTGATGTCGGCGCCGGCGGCAAAGGCTTTTTCCGATCCGGTCAGCACCACGGCGCCGATGGCGTCGTCGAGGCCGAGAAGGCGGAGGGCGTCGAGGAGCTCGGCGAGCAAGGTCGCGTTCAGCGCGTTGAGGGCTTGCGGACGGTCCAGCGTCACCAACCCGACCCGGCCGCGGGTCTCGACCCGGATCGTCTCATAGGCCATCGACCGTCTCCCTCAACTCACCGCGCGGCATTTATAGCTGAACTCTTGGCGCGCCGCATTCCGCGAGGCGCCAGATCACAGGCGCCGAAGATAGCGGTTCGGCCGCGCCCGGCAAGCGTAGGCCCTCGCGGGGCCGCCGCGCTATCCCTGGCAGACCGGGCAGAAAAACGTCGAGCGGCCGGACTGCACCACCCGCCGCACGATGCCGCGACAACCCTCGTGCCGGCAAGGCTCGTCTTCGCGGCCGTAGACCGCGAAGCTGTGCTGGAAATAGCCGAGGGAGCCGTCGGCCTGGCGGTAGTCGCGCAGCGACGAGCCGCCGGCGGCGATGGCGTCGGCGATGGTCTCGCGGATCTGCACGGCGAGGTTGTCGAGCCGCACCGTCGGGCGTCCGTCCTTCTTCACCAGCGTGCCCGCGAGCCGGCGCGGCGACAGGCGGGCACGCCACAGCGCCTCGCAGACATAGATGTTGCCGAGGCCCGCGATGATCTTCTGGTCAAGCAGCACCGCCTTCAACGGCGCCGCCTTGCCGGCGAACAGCGGCGCCAGCAGCGCCCCGTCCAGCGCATTGCCGGTCGGCTCGATGCCGAGGCCCTTGAAATGGGGGTGCGCGGCAAGGTCGGCGGCCGGCTGCAGCGTCATGTAGCCGAAACGGCGGGGATCGTTGAAGACGATCGACAGCCGGCCCCATTGCGGCTGCTCGATGTGGAAGAGAACGTGATCGTGCGTGCGGCTCTCGGACCTCGGGTGGTGGAACACGCCGGGAGTCAGCGTGTCGTCGGAGGTCTCGATGCGGAACGAGCCGGACATGCCGAGGTGCATCGCGAGGACGAGGTCGGCGGGCGTGTCGGCGACATGGGCGAGCAGATATTTCGCCCGGCGCGACAGGCTGTCGATCC
Organism: Mesocryomonas lacus; assembly: GCF_055730135.2. NCBI lineage: Bacteria > Pseudomonadati > Pseudomonadota > Alphaproteobacteria > Hyphomicrobiales > Aurantimonadaceae > Mesocryomonas > Mesocryomonas lacus. Next base: position 229,855 of record NZ_JBUZWE020000007.1, read on the forward strand.
GCCGGCCCTCCAGCCGCGCGGCAAATCCGTCGGGGAGGGGAAAGCGCAGGTCCGGCCGGCGCAGCTCGACCCGGCGGATCACGGCACCCTCCATGAAGAGCTGCAGGCCGCGGCGGACGGTCTCTACCTCTGGCAATTCTGGCATGGCTGATTAAGTCCTCGGGCAGGGCATGGCGCTGCAGACATGGCCTCTTCGGCGAGGTTCCGCTAGAGGATCGGTCGAAGCCGGCCGTGGCGGGCCTTTTCCGCCGGACGAACCCGTAACGAGATGGACTTCCAATGTCGCAGAGCCGAGTGACCGGTGCCGAGGGAATGGAAACCACCTATGGCTTCCAGGCCGTGGGCGGCGCCGAGGAGAAGCAGGCGCGGGTGAACGAGGTCTTCCACCGCGTCGCCGAGCGCTACGACCTGATGAACGATTTGATGTCGGGCGGGCTACACCGGGTGTGGAAGTCGGCGATGGTGAACTGGCTGGCGCCCTCCAAGCGTCCGGGCTGGACCTTTCTCGACGTTGCCGGCGGCACTGGCGACATCGCCTTCCGCATCATTGAGGCCTCGCGCGGCGAAGCGCGGGGCACGGTGCTTGACATTAACGGCTCGATGCTGGCGGTGGGCGCCGAGCGGGCGGCCAAGCTGAAGCTCGACGACAAGCTGACCTTCATCGAGGGCAATGCCCAAAGCCTCGGCCTGCCCGATCAGAGCTTCGACGCCTACACCATCGCCTTCGGCATCCGGAACGTCCCGCGCATCGACCTCGCGCTTGCGGAAGCCTACCGCGTGCTGAAGCCCGGTGGCCGGTTCCTTTGCCTCGAATTCTCCGAGGTCGACATGCCCGTGCTCGACAAAGTCTACGAGGCCTGGTCGTTCAAGGCGATCCCGGCGATCGGCAAGGCGGTGGCGGGCGACCGCGAGTCTTATGAGTATCTGGTGGAGTCCATCCGCCGCTTTCCCAACCAGGCGAATTTCGAGACGGCCATCCGCAGTGCCGGCTTTGAGCGGGTGACGCATCGCAATTTCTCCGGCGGCATTGCGGCACTGCATTCCGGCTGGAAGCTCTAGGGGTGGTGAACCCGCTCTCCGGCACGCTGGCGCTGATGCGGGCAGCCTACGTGCTCGCCCGCGAGGGCGTAGTCACCTCGCTGCCCGCCGATGGGCTGTCGGCCGGCCCGCTTCTCGCCTATCGCCTGGCCGGCCTCATCGAGCGCAAGTCCGCGGACGAGGCGGAGCGCTCGGAGAAGCTGTCGCGGGCGCTGAACCGGCTCGGGCCTTCCTACGTCAAGCTCGGCCAGTTCCTGGCGACGCGGCCGGACCTCGTCGGCCTGAAGATCGCGGGCGAGCTGTCGAGCCTTCAGGACAGCGTGCCGCCGTTTCCGAAAGCCGAGGCGATCGCCGAGATCGAGTTGACGCTCGGGCGGCGGATCGACGATCTCTTCACCGAGTTCGGCGAGGTGGTGGGCGCCGCCTCGATTGCCCAGGTGCACCGGGCGCGCACGCGCGACCGCAACGGCGTCGAGCGCGAGGTCGCCGTCAAGGTGACGCGGCCGGGGGTGCGCGTCCGGTTCAAGCGCGAGCTCGACAGTTTCGCCTTCATCGCCCGCACGCTCGAACGCTTCGTGCCGAGCACCCGCCGGCTGCGGCCGATGGCGGTGGTAGAGACGCTGGCGCAGTCGACCCGCATCGAGATGGACCTTCGCCTCGAGGCGGCAGCCTCCTCGGAAATGGCCGAGAACGTCGCCGACGATCCGCACTTCCGCGTGCCGGCGATCGACTGGGAGCGCACCGGGCGCGACGTCCTGACCATGGAATGGGTCGACGGCATCAAGATGAACGACGTGCGCGCCGTCGCCGCAGCCGGGCACGACCTGCCGGCGCTCGGCGTCAACGTCGTCCAGTCTTTCCTGCGCCATTCGATGCGCGACGGCTTCTTCCACGCCGACATGCACCCCGGCAATCTCTTCGTCGGCCCGGACGGCACGATCATCGCGGTCGACCTCGGCATCGTCGGCCGGCTCAGTGCGGACTCCCGTCGGTTCCTGGCCGAGATCCTCTACGGCTTCATCCGGCGCGACTATCGGCGCGTCGCGGAAGTGCACTTCGAGGCCGGCTACGTGCCGCGCAGCCAGGATGTGCTAAGCTTTGCGCAGGCGCTGCGGGCGATCGGCGAGCCGATCCATGGCCAGCCTGCCGAGACGATCTCGATGGGCCATCTCCTGACGCTGCTGTTCGAGGTGACCGAGCTCTTCGAGATGAAGACGCGTCCCGAGCTGATCCTCCTGCAGAAGACCATGGTCGTGGTCGAGGGCGTCGCGCGCTCCTTCGATCCGAAGTTCAACATGTGGGTCGCCGCCGAGCCGGTGGTTACGGAATACATCCTCTCCGAGCTCGGGCCGGCGGCGAAGCTGCGCGATGCGCGCAAGGGGCTGGAGGCGCTGATGCGCATCGCCAAGCGCCTGCCGGAATTTGCCGACGGCATCGAGATCCTGGCGCAGCAGATGCCGGAGCTGATCGAGAACGGCATTCGCATCAACGACGACACGCTGGTCGACCTCGCCAAGGACACCAAGCTCGGCATCCTCTCCGGCCACATCGCGCAATGGGTGACGGCAATCGCGCTGGTCGGCATCGCCATCGGGCTGCTGATGTAGACGGCGCGCGTTGCCAGCCCTAGACTTCGCCTGATTAGGCGGGAGGATGAGGCATGGCGAGCATGACGATCCGCAACATCGACGAGCGCGTGATGCAGGCGCTGGAGGCGCAGGCGGAACGCAAGGGCGTGCCGGTCGAGGATGAGGCGCGGCGGGTTCTGGGCGACGCGGTGGAGCGGAGCTCGCCTGAGCCTGAAACTGTCGAGTGGGCCTTGAACGTTCTTCGCAATCCCAAGAGTGGAACGGGCCCCGGGGCCGACTTTCGGTTGCCTCCGCGCAGCAATGATCGGGAGGCGGAGATAAAGATTCTTCTCTCCTTTGGCCAGCGACTCTCAGAGCCTTTTGACTTGAAGGTCCTCAGCGACGCCCTGTCCGACGGTACGGAGTGATCGCAATCGATACCTCCGCCTTGGTATCGGTGCTCAACAAGGAGCCCTGTGCCGAGCGCGTCCTAGCATGCGCGCTCGATGCCGACATCGTGCTGATGTCGGGCGGGACAGCGCTGGAGCTGGCAATCGTCGTGCAGGCGAAATGGGGAACCCGTGGCAGTGCCCTGAAGGTATTGCTGCTCGATCGATTGCGCGTCGAGCCGGTCGATGTCGACGCGCAGCAGGTACGCCTCGCCATCGACGCCTATTCCCGTTATGGCCGGGGAGCAGGCAGTCCCGCCCGGCTGAATTTCGGCGACTGCTTCGCCTATGCGCTGGCGAAGGCAAGAGACCTACCTCTGCTCTTTGTGGGAGACGATTTCGTGCACACAGACCTGCGGCAGGCGCTCGCGTGACCCTTTCCGGCCAGCGAATCCTCCTCATCGTCGGCGGCGGCATCGCGGCCTACAAGGTGCTGGACTTGATCCGGCGGCTGCGCGAGCGCGGGGCGGCCGTGGTGCCGGTGATGACGGCGGCGGCGGGCGAGTTCGTGACGCCGCTCTCGGTCGGAACGCTCGCGGCGTCGCGGGTCTATGGCGAGCTGTTCGACCGCGAGGATGAGACGGATGTCGGGCACATCCGGCTCGCCCGCGGCTGCGACGCCGTCATCGTCGCGCCGGCGACGGCGGACCGGATGGCGCGGCTGGCGGCCGGCCTTGCCGACGATCTCGCCGGCGCCGTGCTGCTGGCGACACGGGCGCCGGTGCTGATGGCGCCGGCGATGAACCCGGCTATGTGGAGCCATGCGGCGACCGTGCGCAATCTGCAGCAGCTGGAGGCCGACGGCATCCATTTCGTCGGGCCGAAAGGCGGCGAGATGGCAGAGGCGAACGAGGCTGGCCTCGGGCGGATGGCCGAGCCGCTGGAGATCGTCGCCGCGCTCGAGGCACTGCTCCAGCCGGCCGCCCAGCCGCTCGCCGGCAAGCGCGTGGTGGTGACCTCCGGCCCGACGCACGAGCCGATCGACCCCGTGCGCTACATCGCCAACCGCTCCTCCGGCCGGCAAGGCCATGCGATTGCCGGCGCGCTGGCGCGGCTCGGCGCCGATGTCGTGCTGGTCTCCGGCCCGGTCACGATCCCGCCGCCTGCGGGCGTGGCGACGGTGGCCGTCGAGACGGCGCGCGAAATGCTGGCGGCGGTCGAGGCAACGCTGCCGGTGGATGTCGGCGTGTTCGTCGCGGCGGTGGCGGATTGGCGGACGGCGGATGAAGCGCCGATCAAGTTGAAGAAAGGCGCCGAGGCGCCGGCGCCGCTGGCGCTGGCGGAAAACCCCGACATCCTCGCCACCATCGGCCATCATCGTGATCGACCGGCGCTGGTGGTCGGCTTTGCCGCCGAGACCAACGACCTCCTTGCCAACGCCATCTCGAAGCTCGACCGCAAGGGCGCCGATATCATCGTGGCGAACGACGTGTCGCAAGGCGAGGGGCGCCAGGGCGTGATGGGCGGGACGACCAACACCGTCCACCTCGTCTCTCGGTCCGGCAGCGAGCCCTGGCCGGAAATGACCAAGGAAGCGGTCGCCGAGCGCCTTGCGCAGCGCATCGCCGACCTCCTGACGGCCGCTCCGACAGCCTGAGCCGTGCCCAGCCGATCCTTCCAGCGAGATGCAAGATGACCCAGCCGATCGTTCACCTGAAGCGCCTGCCGCACGGCGCCGGCCTGCCGCTGCCGTTCTACCAGACGGCCGGCTCGGCGGGGGCGGACCTGATGGCGGCCCTCTTTGAGCCGCTGACGATCGTGCCGGGCGGACGGGCGCTGGTGCCGTCCGGTTTCTGCTTCGCGGTGCCGGAAGGTTTCGAGATGCAGGTGCGGCCGCGTTCGGGGCTGGCCGCCAAGCACGGCGTCACCGTGCTGAATTCCCCCGGCACGGTCGACAGCGACTATCGCGGCGAGGTGATGGCGATCCTCGTCAACCACGGGCCGGACGCGTTCACCGTAAGGCATGGCGACCGCATCGCCCAGATCGTCATCGCGCCGGTGGTGCTGGCGGCGTTTGCCGAGGCGGAGGAACTGCCGGAGACGGTGCGCGGCACGGGCGGCTTCGGCTCGACCGGCGTCTGATGCCTGGCGGCGCCTCTGGGTTTCGGATCAGGCTGAGCCGATGCGGCGCGCGGAGTTCTGGTCCGCCGGAGCCGCTGCGGCCGCGGGGCCGCCGAGGGTGCGGGTCGCCCGCCCGGGGTCGCCGTGCCGCTGAAACGGCAGCGGCTGGAGATTGACCAGCCTGACGCGGTTTCGCCCGCTCTTCTTCGCACGGTAGAGGTTGGCGTCGGCCGAGCGGTAGAGCGTTTCGTAGGGCACCGCCTGTCCGAAAGTGACGCCGCCCATGCTGACGGAGAGCTGCTGCTTGTACTGCAGCGTGCCGACGCTCAGCGCGTGGATGGCAAGGCGCAGCCGCTCGGCAACCACCATCGCCTCCTCATAGCCCGCCCCGCGCAGGAGAATGCCGAACTCTTCGCCGCCGATGCGGCCGACGATGTCGTCGCGCCGCACCGAGCCCCGGAGCGTGGCGGCGATCGCCACCAGCGCCTGGTCGCCGACGGGGTGGCCGAGCCGGTCGTTGATCCGCTTGAAATGGTCGGCATCGACGATCAGCAGCGTCGAGGGCCGCTTGTCGCCGGCCCGCCGTCCAAGCACCTGGATCGCCCCCTCCACCCCGGTCTTGAAGGCCGTGCGGTTGAGGACGCGGGTCAGCCCGTCGCGGGTGGCCGCCTCGAACAGGGTGGCATTCTCGGCGGCCAGCATGCGCAGGCGGATGAGGATATAGGCCTGGATCGGCAGCGCGGTCAGGAACAAAGCGGCGATCGAGAACCACAGCGCCAGGCGCGGAGCGACGGCGGCCGACCCGCCGAAGACATGAAACGCGGCGATGAGGATGACGGCGCCCATGAGGGTCGTCAGGCCCATCACCTCCAGGCAGAGCTGGGGCAGAGCGCCCGTTCGCTTCGTCAAACTTCTGTCCTCTCAGCATTCTGCCGCATACCGGCATGACGCGCGCGTCGGGTTGCCAAAATGTAAATGGCGCGACCTCGTCCACTGGGGTCGTCAACGCGCTGTCACCTGGAAGTGGAGGATTTGCAATTAAGCGGCGGGGTATCATGACGAGCGGCATTGCCATGGACCTCGGCAAGGGCAATCTGATGCCAAGGATGCGGCTCTCGGCGGAAAGCTGTTCCGCACGGCAAGGCTGAGCCCGAGCCGGCTAGGCTCGGTGTTTTCGCGCGGCTGCCGTAAGATGCGGCGCGGGTCGCAGGCGGCGGCGGCAACGAGGCCGCGGACTGCGGCTGACGATGTGTCGCGTGGTGCCGGTCTGACCGCGCAAGGCGAGCGGCTCGGCCGCAGGAATGAAGGCGGCGCAGCCGCAACAGAAGCGCGGCTTGGCCGCCTGACGGGGAATGGTGATGGACAAGGCTGTACAGACGGGCAAGGCCCGCACCCACGGACGCGGACGGATCTACGACTCGATCGTCGATACCATCGGCGACACGCCGATCGTGCGGCTCGACAAGCTGGCGCGGGAGAAGGGCGTGAAGGCCAACCTCTTGGCCAAGCTCGAATTCTTCAACCCGACCTCGTCGGTCAAGGACCGGATCGGCGTTGCCATGATCGAGGCGCTGGAGGCGTCCGGCCAGATCACCCCCGGCAAGACCACGCTGATCGAGCCGACCTCCGGCAATACCGGCATCGGGCTCGCCTTCGCCGCGGCGGCCAAGGGCTATCAGCTGATCCTCACCATGCCCGAGACGATGTCGATCGAGCGGCGCAAGATGCTGCGGCTGCTGGGTGCGGAACTGGTGCTCACCGAAGGCGCCAAGGGCATGAAGGGGGCGATCGCGAAAGCCGAGGAACTCCTGAAGGATATTCCGAACGCCGTCATCCCGCAGCAGTTCGAGAACGCCGCCAATCCGGAGATCCACCGGGTGACGACGGCTGAGGAGATCTGGAACGACACCGGCGGCAAGGTCGATGTCTTCATCGCGGGCATCGGCACCGGCGGGACGATCACCGGGACGGGCCAGGTGCTGAAGGAGCGCAATCCGGCCGTCCATATCGTCGCCGTCGAGCCGTCGAACTCGCCGGTGCTGTCGGGCGGAGCGCCCGGCCCGCACAAGATCCAGGGCATTGGCGCGGGCTTTGCCCCTGCCATTCTCGACCGCGAGATCTATGACGAGGTGGTTAAGGTCGACAACGACACCGCCTTCGAGCTCGCACGCCTCGTCGCCCGGCTGGAGGGCGTGCCGGTCGGCATCTCGTCCGGCGCGGCGCTGGCCGCGGCGATCGAGGTCGGCTTGCGGCCGGAGAACGAAGGCAAGAACATCGTCATCATCATCCCGTCCTTCGCCGAGCGCTATCTCTCGACCGCTCTGTTCGAGGGACTGGACGATGCCGAGCCCGAGACGCCGACGGCAAATCCGCCCCCGGCGATCTGAGCCGACGCCGCGTCCGGTCTGCCGGGCGCGGCATGAAGCCGTGAGGCCTACTGACAACGAAGCGGGACAGGTCCCCCGGGCGCTGTCAGCGTCGCGAGACCTGCATCGGAAAGCCCCGGTCCGGCTGGATGGTGATCTTCTGCACCGGCCGCGGTTGGCGCTCTCCGGCAAAATCGAAGCGGAGCCGGGAGAGAAGGCTGGCGAGGATCACCACGCCCTCCAGCATGGCGAACCCCTGGCCGATGCAGACGCGGGGCCCGAGGCCGAAAGGCAGGTACTGGAAGCGCTCGATGCTTTCGCGCCGGCCGGGCAGGAAACGATCGGGGATGAACGAAGCCGGGTTCTGCCAAAGCGCCTCGTGCCGGTGAATCAGCCAGGGCATTACGAGCACCGAGGCGCCGGCCGGAATGACGAGATCGCCGATGCGGTCCTCGGCGATGGCGGTGCGGTTCAGGGAGGGCGCGGGGGGATAGAGCCGCATCGCTTCCTCGAAGGCCGCACGGGTGTGCACCAGCGTCGACGGCCAGGTCACGGGGTCATCCAGCCCCGGCAGCAGGCGGTCGAGTTCGTCCTCGACCTTGGCGCGTTCCTCCGGGGCCTGGCTGAGGAGGTAGAGCGTCCAGCCGACGGCGCGCGCCGTGGTCTCGTGCCCGGCACCGATGAAGGTGATGATATTGTCCTCGATCGCCTGGCGCGACAGCCCGTCGGCCTTCAAGAGCAGCGTCAGGAAGTCGGCCCGCGCCGCCGCGGGATCCTGCGTCACCAGCGCCTGCCGCCGGTCGATCGTATCAGCGATGAGCTTGCGGAAATAATGCTGCGAGCGGCCGGAAAAGAGCCGTGTCGGCCGCGGCAGGAAGGCCGGAGCGCCGAGGAGATCGAGGGGATCGACGCGGCCCATGCGGCCGAGGAAACGCTCCATCGTGGCGGCAAACTCCAGCGGGTCGCCGGCGATGTCGTCGGAGAACAGCGTCGCTTGCAGGATGTCGTAGGTCAGGAGCGTCATCTGGAAGGCGGCGTCGATCCGCCCGTCCGGCCGGGCCGCGAGAGCCTCTGCGAAGGCCTCGGTGCGCGCCCGCATGACCGGCGCGAAGGCCTCGATGTTGCGCGGCGTGAACACCGGGGCCAGCGCCTTGCGGGTGCGCTTCCACAGCTCGCCCTCGGCGGTCAGCAGGCCATCGCGCAGGACGGGGCGCAGGAGCCGCTGGCGCAGCGGCTGCATGACGTAATTGCGGGCGTTGTCGACCATCACATGGCGGACCGCCACCGGATCGTTGACGATCACCGTCGGCACCTTCAGCCAGTTCGCGACGACATAGGGCTGGCGGTACGCCTCGGCGCTCCAGAGCTCCAGCGGATTGCGCGCCGCGGTGAGGAGAAATCCCGCCAGCCCAAGGCGACGCGCCTGCGGCAGCGGGGCGGGCGCACGGAAGGGGGTCGGCGACATGTCCATGGTGAACCTCCACAACGCCAGATAAGGACCCCAGCGCCAATGGTCGAGCGCCCAGCTTGCGGCAAATCGCCGTGTGGTGGGCGGCGTGTCAGCCGGTTCGGCCGGTGCGGCAGCGGTCATAAGCGAGGGCACCGGCATCGCGGGCCTGCTGCGCGGCAAACATGTCGCTGCCGAAACCATCGCCGCTGTCGCGGTTGCCTTCGTACTGGTTCGACGCCGTTTGCCTCGCATAATTCCGGCAGAAGGCCTCGGAGCCGCGCGAATGCGGATTGCCCGAGACGCTGGCGCCCGACAGGCGGGCGCCCGGATAGGGCGTGCCGCCGGGATAGGGCGTCGTGCAGGCGGTGAGAAGGCCAGCGGCGATGAGCGGGAGAAACACCTTCATGGCGACATCCATTCGAGAGACCGCTCGATCAACTGGCGTCGGACCCGTCCGTTCCGGCCTTCGTGTTGCAGCGGGCTCCCGGCGTGCCTTGAGGCTGATGATGAGAAGCCTGGTCCGGCGTACCGTGCGGCAGGCTGAGCATTAGAGACTGGCCTACCACGTGTGGCAGGCGGCGCAGCAAAGCTTCGCCTAGCGCGCCGGGCAGGCGGCGCGGCAAAGCTTGGATTGAGCGGCCGGAGCAGTTATATCAATGGTTCCGGAACGCTTTCGAGCGTTCGAGAGCGTCGATTCGGCGCAGAGTTTCCGGACCGCCCGAGCCCAAGGAATTCCATGTCAGACGAAGACCAGACGAACCCCGGTGAAATCGCCGAATACGGCGCTGATTCCATCAAGGTTTTGAAGGGCTTGGATGCGGTTCGCAAGCGTCCCGGCATGTATATCGGCGACACTGACGACGGGTCGGGCCTGCACCACATGGTCTACGAGGTCGTCGACAACGCGATCGACGAGGCGCTGGCCGGGCACGCGACGCTCGTTACCGTGACGCTGAACCCCGACGGTTCCTGCTCGGTGACCGACAACGGCCGCGGCATCCCGACCGATATCCACACCGGCGAGGGCGTCTCGGCGGCCGAGGTCATCATGACCCAACTGCATGCCGGCGGTAAGTTCGACCAGAACTCCTACAAGGTCTCCGGCGGCCTGCATGGCGTCGGCGTCTCGGTGGTGAACGCACTCTCGGTCTGGCTGAAGATGAAGATCCGCCGCAAGGGCGAGATCTTCGAGATGAGCTTCACCCACGGCGTTCCGGACTCGCCGCTGATCGCGACGGGCGTCGCCGAGAACGGCGAGACCGGCACTGAGATCACCTTCCAGCCGTCGCAGGAGACCTTCACCAAGGTCGAGTTCGACTTGCCGACGCTGGAGCACCGGCTGCGCGAGCTCGCCTTCCTGAACTCGGGCGTGATGATCGTCCTCACCGACCGCCGCCATGTCGACGAGAAGCGCGTCGAGCTATTCTACGAGGGCGGCCTCGAGGCCTTCGTGCGCTACCTCGATCGCGCCCGCAAGCCGCTGATCACCGATCCGATCGTGCTGCACGGCGAGAAGGACGGCATCGTCGTCGAGGTCGCGATGTGGTGGAACGACAGCTACCAGGACACGGTGCTGTGCTTCACCAACAACATCCCGCAGCGCGACGGCGGCACGCACATGGCGGGCTTCCGCGGCGGCCTGACGCGCCAGGTGACCGGCTATGCCGAAAGCTCCGGCACGCTGAAGCGCGAGAAGGTGCAGCCGACCGGCGACGATTGCCGGGAGGGGCTGACCTGCGTGCTCTCGGTGAAGGTGCCGGACCCGAAATTCTCCTCGCAGACCAAGGACAAGCTGGTCTCTTCCGAGGTCCGGCCGGTGGTCGAGAGCCTCGTCAACGACAAGCTTCACCAGTGGTTCGAGGAGCATCCCGCCGAGGCGAAGGTGGTGATGGCCAAGGTCGTCGAGGCCGCCGCCGCCCGCGAGGCGGCGCGCAAGGCGCGCGAGCTGACGCGGCGCAAGGGCGCGCTCGACATCTCCTCGCTGCCCGGCAAGCTCGCCGACTGCCAGGAGCGCGATCCCGCCAAATCCGAGATCTTCATCGTCGAGGGTGATTCCGCCGGCGGCTCGGCCAAGGGCGCCCGTTCGCGCCAGAACCAAGCGATCCTGCCGCTGCGTGGCAAGATCCTCAACGTCGAGCGCGCCCGCTTCGACCGGATGCTGGCCTCCGACCAGGTCGGCACGCTGATCACCGCGCTCGGCACCTCGATCGGCAAGGACGAGTTCAACGCCGACAAGGCGCGCTACCACAAGATCATCATCATGACGGACGCCGACGTCGACGGCGCCCATATCCGCACGCTGCTGCTCACCTTCTTCTTCCGTCAGATGCCGGAGCTGATCGAGCGCGGCTACATCTACATCGCCCAGCCGCCGCTGTTCAAAGTGTCGAAGGGCAAGCAGTCGCAGTATCTGAAGAACGAGAAGGCGCTCGAGAACTACCTGATCGAGGGCGGTCTCGACGACGCCATCCTGACCTTGTCGACCGGCGAAGTGCGCCGTGGCCGCGATCTGCGCACCGCGGTCGATGACGCGCTGGCCGTGCGCTCGGTGCTCGCCGGCCTCCACAGCCGCTACAACCGCGCCGTGGTCGAGCAGGCCGCGATCGCCGGCGCGCTGACGCCTGCCGTCGCCGACAGCGCTGCCGAGGCCGGGCCGATCATCGAGAAGATCGCCCGCCGCCTCGACGAGATCGCCGAGGAAGGCGACGGCCCTTGGACCGGCGAGCTGACGGATGCCGGCGGCTACCGCTTCAGCCGCACCGTGCGCGGCGTTCTCGAGGTCGAGAACCTCGATGCGCCGTTGATCCACTCCGGCGACGCGATCGCGCTGCACCGCATCGCGGCGCGGCTCGGCGATCTCTACGACGGCTCGCCGGTCCTGAAGCGCAAGGAGACCGAGCGCTCGCTCTCCGGCCCGCTGGAACTCCTCACCGCGGTGTTCGAGGTCGGCCGCAAGGGCTTGTCGCTGCAGCGCTACAAGGGCCTTGGCGAGATGGATCCCGAGCAGCTGTGGGAGACCACCCTCGACCCCGAGGTGCGCTCGCTGCTGCAGGTCAAGATCCAGGACGCCACCGACGCCGACCTCCTGTTCTCCCGCCTGATGGGCGACGAGGTCGAGCCCCGCCGCGAGTTCATCCAGGAAAACGCCTTGCAGGTCGCCAACCTCGACATCTGATGAGGGCTACTTGCGCTGGAGCGCAATAAACCGGAAATGGTGCACAATAAACCGGAAACTTGAGTTCTATTGTAGGCGTCAGAACTCCCATTCACATCAGAGACATACGCGATAAAGACCGGAAATTTAGCGGTTTTGTTGCTCGTCGCTGGATTGTGCGGCCATTCGAGCTCAAGGCGACGTTTGCGCGGTACGATTTGTGTTTGGAAGCACATGTGCAGGCGCTTCGCTTTGTTAAAGCGCCTGAACGCCGCGCCTGAACATCAATGGTGCCACACGGTGTCGGGCCGCAGCAGCCATGACTCTCTCGTGGTGTAAGCATGGCAAGCAAATCGACTACCCTGATCGAGGCGGTTGCGCAGGCGTCAGTACCACGCGGCCCTTGGGCTCTCACATGCCCCCTAGCCCCGTCCGGCGGGATGCGGACTAACGAGCGCCCACCCGGCACGGTGCACGCAACGCCTGTGCTTGGGGGCGCATCCCTTCAAGGGATGGCGACTGCCCGGTCATGCCCATTACATCGTCTCGCGGCCTTCGCCGAACTTGCACCTGCTGCTAAGGATTCGACACAGGACGATTCGGCCTTCCTCAGCCGAACGCCGGGAGGATACGATGTCAGCATTGTCCGAAGTTTCCCCCGAACCGCAGCCCGTGGACGCGGTGCAGCCGCTCCTCCTGGATCCCGCGGATTTCGCCACAAGGCCGGGCGAGTTCCGGATGAAGATCCAGGGCGGCGTCCTCGATAACCTCGGCATCAAGATGTACACGCGCGTCGGCAAGGTGCTTGTCGAGTTCGCCGCGAACGCCTTCGACTCGGACTCGCGCTTCGTGGACATCACCTTCGACGCCCCGGCGATCGCGTCGGCGCGGGACGCCGTCCGCGCGGACGCGACCGCCAGGCTGGAGGCCGAGCGTCTCGTCGACGCTGGCCCGCCGAACGCGCGACGTCCCAAGCGCAAGGCGCACGTCATCGTCGATCCCCTGCCTGAGACGTTCACCATCACGATCCGCGACGAGGGGCACGGCATGAGCGCCGGGCAAATCGCCGGGGCTTTTTTGCCCTTGAACCGCAACCGACGCAGGAGGGGCGGCTCGCAGGAGGAGAACGACTTCTACTCGGAGGCGGGGAAGCGGCTGGTGATGGGGCGCAAGGGCATCGGCAAGCTGTCGGCGTTCGGTGTCGCTGAGCGGATGACGGTGCGCTCCAAGCGGGCCGGCCAGACCTTCTGGACGGAGGTAGACCTGCGCGCCGACGAGTTGCGCGCGACGAGCGACATCGGGTCGGTGGTGATCCCGCACCGCTACTTGGACGCAGAGCCGGGGGAGATCGAATCTCATGGGACGACGATCACGCTCATGGGCCTGCGCTGCGACTCGATGAACTTCACCGAGGCCGAGATCGCCGGGGTTCTCAACGAGACCTTCAACCCGATCAGGCCGGAGGAGTTCGAGATCCGGCTCCAGGGCAAGCGAATCGAGCGTGCGGCTCCCGATCTCGAGTTCGTGTATCCTGAGGGACTGGCCGAAGGGGGCATGGCCGAGGAGACGCTGGAGGACGCGGACTGGGGGTCGCTCGAGCTGCGCTACCGCGTCCAGTTCAGGAGGAAGAGCCTCCCCGCGGAGAAGCGCGGCGCCTACATCTACTCGAAGAACCGCCTCGCGACGGATCCCTCGCTCCTCGGTTTGAACACCGGGATGCACAACTTCATGGCCCACCAGTACATGGAGTGCATCGTAGAGTCGGACGATCTCGACAACCTCAACGTCGACGTCATCGGGACGAACCGCGCGGGCATCATCCAGAGCAGCGACGTCGTGAAGAGCTTCCTGCGGCGCGTGACGGACATCATGCGGGAGGCGGTGAACGCCCATGCGCGCTTTAAGGAGCGTGTGGCGGAAAGGGTGATCGACGAGGCCCCGGAGGCTGGCGAACTGCGGCGGATCCTTGCCGTCATCTCGCCGAACCAGCGCAGGCACGCGCGCGACCTCGCGAAGGTGTTTGTTGGGCGCTACGGGCTGCACTCGGACGAGTTCGAGCACCTGACGCCCCTGATCATCGGCACTGCCAACGCCGGGGAGATCCTGATTGACCTCATCCGCGTGTCGGGCAGCGCCGAGAGCATCGCCGAGATCGCTCCCAAGCTCGTCGAGTTGAGGGAGGTCGAGCGTGATGACGCCATCAAGCTCTATCAGGCGCGGCGCAACGGGATCATCGGCCTCGAGCGTGTCGTCGACGCCTCGATGAGGACGGTCGGCAAGGGGCCGCACGACGAGCGCGCGCTGCACGAGCTTCTCAAGGCGTCACCCTGGCTCATAAGGCCGGACCTGTCCGGCTACCTCGCAAGTGACGAGGGGATGGCCAATGTCCTTGACAGGCTGTCGGCCGAGCTCAAGGTGGACAGGCACGCCGCGCGTCCAACGGAGGACGCGGGCTTCGCGCCCGACGGGGAAAGCGAGGACGACGAACGGAGGCGGACGGTGCGTCCCGACTTGGTCTCCCTCATCGGCGACGGTCCCCATCCCGCGAAGGTTTTCGTCATAGAGCTAAAGGCGCCTACGGTGCCGCTTCGCGTCGAGCACCTCGTACAGCTCCGGACGTACATGACCCGCGTGCGCAAGTTCTTCGAGACCGAGGGAACGGCGAACGGCAGGAGGGTGAAGGTCGAGGGCGCGCTTGTCGGCGTCCTTCCCCATCCGTCGACCAGGTCGGACGGGCAGATGCAGCTTCTTGCGGAGTTGGAGCAGCGCGGGCCGAATGCCGACTGGGAGGTCATCAGCCTGCACGAGATGCTCGCTCGTACCCGCCGGGTGCACGAAGAGATGTTGGGGGTGCTGAAGGCCCGCGGCGAGGATGAAGCCGCACCCCCTATCAGCAAGGCTACCGATCATCCCGATGGTGGTTTGGCGGTGTTGCCCGAAGCCCTGCACGAACCGCTACCGGGAGCGCTCCCTCGATCCGTTTCGATTGAGTCCTTATGACCCTTGTCCTTACCGACGAGCGTCGCCATTCCAACGATCCTCTGGACGAGGACCAGACGAAGGCCGTGAAGGCATATTTCGCCGGAACCGTCTTAAGGCCCGGCGAAGGTGTGCCTGTCCTCTCAGAGGGAGAGGTCGAGACGGCGCTCGCAGTGTTTGACGCCATGAAGGAGCACAGGTTGATCCTGCGGTGCGATTGCGTCGAGGGGAGGCTGCCGATGCTTTCCGCGGTCTATCCCGCCACACTGAGGAGAATGAAGCGGCCGAGGCATGCTCATGCGGAGGAATGTGCCTTCGGGAACGAGGCCTACACCCGAAGCGACAGCGTGGCTCCAAGCCACGATCAACCTGGTCCCGATACGCCGCTGTCGATACATGGTGAGTTCAGGGAACGGCACGAGCATATGGGTATCCGCCGGGTCGGCGGGCCGGCGCGGTCATTGCCCAGAAACAGCCTGTCGAAGGTCCTGTTTTCGATACTTGATAAGGCTTTCGTCAACTGGATCTTCCATGGAGAGGACAAGTCGGTCGATAAACAGGCGCACAAGATAGGCGCCGCGGCTTCAAAACTCACTCTCGCCGGGGAGGGTGAAGGCCGCGTGTGCGTCGGCGAAATGCTGGTCGCCGAACCTGAATACGGTGCGGGAGTGCGGGAGAAGGAAGCTCTCAGACAGCGAATCCTCGCTCGGGCAGGCGACTGGCCCAGAAACAGCAGGCCACACGGATTCCTGATCGCGACCGTGGAAAGTTTCAAGCCTGCGGAAAAAAGGTACGACTTGGCAGTTCGGAATTGGGACGAACCGCAGTTTGTGCAGGCCAAGCCCCAGGTCTTCGGTGAATCGGACGCCCACCGCGGCCCCTATGTCGGTATCGTGAGCTACGCCCGACCGAGCCGCGCCGAGGAAGTGGTCCACGGGTTGCGTTGCTACCTTCAACCTTGTTTTCGGCACGACAGTTGGTTTCCCGTGGACAGCCAATACGAGCGTGAAACGCTGGAGGAACTGCTACGTATCAGGAGCGGCCTGCCGGACGGATTTACGATGGACATTCACAAGCCACTCTTCGATGAATTGGTCGGC
Organism: Mesocryomonas lacus; assembly: GCF_055730135.2. Lineage (NCBI taxonomy): Bacteria > Pseudomonadati > Pseudomonadota > Alphaproteobacteria > Hyphomicrobiales > Aurantimonadaceae > Mesocryomonas > Mesocryomonas lacus. Next base: position 246,020 of record NZ_JBUZWE020000007.1, read on the forward strand.
AACTCCTCCTTGCCGTGCAGACCTGACTTCGTGCTGAGGATCCGGAAAAATGGGCGGTACTTGCGGCATGTGGCCATTGAGACAATGGGCTATGGCACCGTGGAATATGTGGACTCGAAGAAGGCAACGCACCCGCGGATGAAGGAACGGTACGACCGGTTTCTCGTCAAGCACGACAAGTTGGCAAGGTCCAGCGCCGCTCGCCTATCAGCAGATCAGCGGTTCGAGGAGCAGGTTATCGCGGCAGTTGTGGATGGCCTTCGGCCAAATTGATCTTTTGGTCAGTCGGCGGCATGTAGGTGCGGGAAACTGAACGTCCGAGCAGTTCGAGCACATCGCACGGGAGCATCGTCGTCTGCGGCAGGTCGCGCAACCACGCCAAAGTTGCGGGCAGTCCATCAATCTGCGGCAGTTCCGCCAGGAATTCGTCGAGGGCAGTTTGCACGACACTTGGGTCTATTCTCCATGCGAGCTGGCAAGAGGAGCCAGTAGCGGTGCGATACCCGCTTCGGATGTATACGACGACGGTCTCCCGATCGTGAAGTCCCACGACAAAGTGAAGGTGGGCCAAGCCCCAATCCGGGGGGTTCCATGTGTGTTCGCGGGCGGATCCGAACCAACCACTTCGCACGTTTTTCCATCCCGTCGGAAAGGGAGGCGTGCCTTGTCCGCAGGCCTGTTCGTTTTGGAAGGGATGAATGAAGGGAGGATCGATGGACTGGGTCATGCAGGGAGCTTTTGCGCGGCTGTCGCTTGGGACAAGCGTCACCAACCGAGGCTGATCTCCCCAAGCAGGTCCTAGCAGCACCTTCGGGTTCTCCGCGACGCCTGTACTGCCTAAGTTCGTCCACCTTGCCCAGGAGCGCCGAATGATCGCGGACAGCGGACGCAAGCGGGACGTTCTTTACAGGGCTGCGGCCACAGCTTTCCCAACCGCAGCCGCCAACGGAATGGGCACCCCGTTCCCGATCTGTCGCGCGACCGGATAGGGGCGCCCGACGAACTGCCACGAGTCCGGCACCCCTTGCAGGCGCGCGCCCTCGCGGAGCGAAAGGACGCGGTCCTCGACCGGATGGAGGTAGCGCCCCTTGGACGGGTTCTGGAACGTGCAGCGCAGCGTGTTCGACGGGGCGTCAGCGTCGATGCGGCCCCATGCGTCTGTCGCCTGGCAGCCCATCCGAAGCCATGACGGAGGGCAGAGCTCCGGAGCGACCCGGATGATGTCGCGCTTGTCGCCGCCGCGCGGTACGAGCGCGATGCGTTCCGACGCCAAGGGCGAGGCGAAGGGCCAGACGTGCATGGGGTCGTCCGCGGTGAAGGGGCGGGCCGGGTTCATAATCGCGTCCGCGACGGTCGGCGTCGACACAAGGGGGGCGGGTTGGGCGATGGGGCCGACCTTCGACGCGACTGTGAACGCGCGCCGCCTCCGCTGGGGCGCGCCGAAGTCCTTGGCGTCGAGTTCCCATACGGCGACCTCGTAGCCCATGGCGCACAGCCCGTCTGCGAGCTTGCGCCACTGGGCGGATCGGACGAAGGGCGGGACGTTCTCGACCACAGCCACGCGCGGGCGGTTGACCGACACCCATGGCAGGATGCTTAGACCAAGGTCGTTGCGCTCGTCGAGGGGATCGCGGCGTCCGAGCGTGCTGAATCCTTGGCAGGGCGGCCCCGCGACGAGGACGTCGCATCCGGGGGCCGCAAACGCGTCGGCAGCCGAGGCCGTGACGACGCAAGGGGAAACGTTTTGCCTGTAGCTTGCCGCGGCGTCCCGCGACAGTTCGACCGCGAGAACGGGCTCCATTCCGGCCTCGATCATCCCGGCGCTGAAGAGTCCCGCGCCGCTGAAGAGATCGATGAACCTTGCTGCCATACGTCCGCCCACCCTGCGCCTCGTCGCCGTGGAGGCGTTACGATCGGTTCTCGTCGTCCCTTGAAGAAATTGGTCCCCAAGCTCCGCATTCCACCATTGGCGAAACATGCTTAAGGGCGGGTTAAGCGTTGGGTCACCGTCGCTTCATGGCGCCGTTCGCCGACGCACGAGCGGAGCGCCATCGAGAACAGAGCGCCGGATGGCTTGAGGTTCCGCTGGAATGCTTCCACTCTTTCCCGGTGGCGGACCTGACAACGCGGTGGTGGAACGATGATGATCGACTGGTACGTCAACCCATTGGCCCAGCTTGATGTGGAAGCACTAGGGCAAGGGTCGGGTTTCGTCGATGGAGGGGATGCCATCAGGGTTTGGCTCGGTGATCTGGAGGAGGACGAGACTGAATCTGCCAATACGCTCGAGATGCGCCGTTCGCTCCTGCGCGAATGGAGGCCCGGTAATGGTGGGCCGGCCGCGGTCATGTGGCTGCACGCAGTCCGCGACCCTGGCTCATCCAATCTCTGTTGCGACGTTGCCGGTGCATTGGAGTCCGTCCTGCGGTCGTTGAAGTCCGACCGTGTGGAAGATTATCTTCGTGAGAGGGGCCGCCTCATACTGGCGAAAGCCGCCGCGGACGTATCCGCGGACCATCGAGGGTTGCGCAACTTCCTCAAGGACGCCCCCTTGAAGATTGACGTTGCGGAAACGGAGTACTGGCCGGGGCTGCTTCTTCCGACGCAACTGGTGGTCGCTGCCTACGCTGACGCGGCGTTCGGGCTGTCCGAGTTGCGGGAGCGGTTGGGATCCGCAACATACGGCTTCGACGTCTACATCGATCAAAACTCCCATCTATACATCGACGGACTGCTTGCCGAGCTGTCGGATGTTGCGACGCGAAGCGAACGGACTGCCGAACTCAGGAACTTGGTGAACCACTTCCCCCTCCTGAGCCGAGATCCCAGATTGCTTTCGATCCTTGTCGCGGCGCTGGAGCGCAGCGTAATTCTGGACCGCTCCCTGGAACGTGTGACCCACGAGGGCGCAATGCTCGACGCAGTGGCTGCGACGAGATGCTGGACGAGCGAGCATCTGGGCCGGCTGTCGCATCTCTACGGTGCGTCCATGTCATGCAACGCGTCCTTCCAAGATGCCGCTGTCGCCGGGATCCGGGCGAACTGGACGGTTCGGTGCCCATCCTCGGTCCATGCGGCCCTGTGCGTCCAGCGGCTTCGGCGCATTGCCGCTTCAGGGGGGCGGAATGCGGAGGAGCTCGAACGGAACGAACAGTTCCTCTTCGCCGTCAACGAACTCGATGGAGGGAAAGAGCTGATCTGGCTGTTGGAGCGGATGTCCGAACTTTCCTACGGCATTGCCGGGGAAAGGGTTGCCTGGTCGTACCTAGCCGATGCCGCGAAGGGACACTGGTGCTGGCTCGTCTACTCGCGACTCTGGGCCAGACCCGAGTTCGTAGCAGGTTTTACAAGGTTTTTGATGGAGTGGCTGCCACGCGACACGTACGGCGACGTCGAGTTGCTCTTGGCGGAACTCGCCCGTGACTCGAACCAGTGGGACAACATCGACGCGCTTGCTAACGGCAGTGGGGGGGCATCGATGCTGCGTGCCGGGTCGTTGGCAAGGCGAAGGAAACTCAGACGGCTTCCGTCGGCTTACTACTGCGTTGATGGCGAAGGAGCGGCGTCTGCCACATGAATGGGCTTTGGGTCAATGGCGGCGGGAACGCGCATCGTTACGTGCTTGCGGTACCCCGCCGCTTTCAACGCATCGAGAAGCTCATGAACGGAAAGTAGTCCCGTACGGTCGATCACCAGCACTTTCGGAGCCAACGGCTTTCCGCCGACGATCAAGGATTCCGCCGCTGCTTCCGGAGTGGCGAAGAGACGGCCGGCCGATACCGAGTGTCCAGACATGTAGGTCGAGACAAACAGGGCGAAATCTATCGCGTTCACGTTGCCCTTGCGATCCAGGTAGCAGTTCACCTTGTACTTGGCTGCCGATCCCTTCGTGGTGGCGACGTCCGCAAAAACGTTTCCGGCCCTCCTCACCGTCGGGAGCATACGTGTTTCGCCCGACTCGTTCCCGCCTTCTATCGGTCGTGGATAGAACAGGTAGTAGCCCATGCCCGTCGCAAGCAGCTCGTCGAGTTGCTTCCCTTGGTTGCGACCCACGTTGGCCTTGTTGCGGTCGTCGCGCTCCTCGACCTTCGCTTGGAACAAAACCACCCGGAAACGTGGAACGCCCAGCACGTTCGCGCCTACGACAATCGCAAGGTCGGCGCCCATGTAGTCTCTGCGCCGCTGCATGGATGCCATTCCAGCATGCAGGAATTCGCCCGGCGGCAGGCTCGCCCCCGCTCGACGATATGCCCTCACGAGGCTTTTCAAGGCGGTGACCCCCTGTTCAAGTACACCTTGGTTAATGGTGGGCTCCGTGGCGGACCGGTCACGAAGGGAGTGGTGAACCGCGGAGGTGGCGACCGCATACAAGATCGCCGAAACGGGACTTTTCCAGATCCTCAGGTCGATGGCCTCGACCTGGCGCCAATCGTCGATGGCCTTGGCATCGAGACACTCGGAACTGCCGTTGCTGTCCTTGACACACTCCAGCGCAAGCTCGAGCCCGGCCTGGCTTTTTTCTAGATATTGCCGCTCCGAGCTGGTCAGCCTGTCGGGTGCACGGCCGGTACCCGTGTCTTTCCAGTCTCTGATCTCCTCCGCGACCACATCAAACGCGGAAAGAACCGGGTGGTCAGGCTCCCACAAGCGCCAGTCCTCGCCTGCTGTTTCGGCAACGCTCAAACGACCAATCCCATCCCGAGTCCCGATCCGTCCAGGTGCGTCCACGAACAAGCACCGCTCTCGAGGGCTCGTACACGCCAAGGCGAGGGAACACGAGTCCTTCGGTCAATGGGGAGTGCCGAGAAGGCTAGGGCCGCCCAGTGGACGGATGCCAGGCGGCCGCCATGGCGATCGACCGTCACGGCGATGTCGTCACGTTGCTGTGGGTGCCGCCGGCACTTCCCCAAGGGACCTGCGGGATCGTGCGACCGCTGCACCCAGGTTGTGATGCTTTCGAGGAGCCTCGGCCAGATCCGTTCCCCGAATCTAAACGGAGCACGAACGATGCCCCGACCTCTCGGCTCGACCTCCACCGTCGCGTCAAGCTGACGAGCGAGGCACGTGACCAAGGTCGACGACAAAGGTGCGCTCGCCGTCATGAAGAGGCGGCGGAAGGCACGGCCATTCCGTGACATCGCCATCGAAGTGGAGAAGGCACGCGAGGTCGCGGGCCGCCTGGCGGCGGAACCGCATCTCGCGGACGCAACGCCGCATGACGCGACTCGAACGAGGTTCCGACGGTAACGTCGGTCCATTGGACGCGACGCAAAGACCGTCGTCGACGTGACCAACGCCTACGGCGTGCCGCCTGAGGACCTGGACGGTCTCCCGTCGTCCAAAGCTGTCACAAGGGCTTTCCCCGGGGCGAGGTTGGTCAAGGGCTTCAACCATCTGGGCGCTGCGGTACTCGGCGAGGACCCGGCGGTGCACGGTGGCAAGAGGGTCGTGTTCCTGTCGAGCGACGACGACGGAGCCGCCGCTGAGATCGGTACGTTGGCGCAGGAGCTCGGCTTCTCCCCCGTCAACCTTGGGGCGCACTCGGAGGGGCGGGCTGCTCGTCCAGGCGAGGGGGAAAAGCTGAGGCAAGCTGATCTTCAAAGACCTGGTCAAGTTCGACTGACGGATGGTCTCGCCCTTGCGCGCAGGTGGCAAAAGGGGACCAGACCAAGTCCGGTCCGACCCATTACAAGCCAAATGGAGAATGACGGTGAGCACCGAGAAGAACGTTCAGGCCGTGAAGGACTTCTTCGCCGCGATTTTGAGCGATGACACGCAGGGCGCGCCGGCGCTGGTTGCCGGGAACATCGAGTAATCATCCCCGGCAAGGATCGGGCGCTGGCTGGCACGCACCGCGGGCACGCGGTACTGGCTGCCGTGATCAGGATGGTCTCCAGGGAGATCGAAACGACGTACCCGAAGCCCCCGAGTTCATCGCGCCGGGCGACCGGGTCATGGTCACCGGCGTGGCGACGGGAACGATCAAGGCCACGGGCAAACCGATTACGGACGAATGGGTTTTCGACATCAAGGTCAGCGATGGCCGGCTGACGCGCATCCAGGAGTATGTCGACACGCAAGCCTTGGGGCAGGCCTCGCAGATGGACGCCCCTGATTGTTCAGCGTGCTTCGGCTTGTCCGAAAGCCGCGAGCCCAGTGGACCAGTTTGAGAACCAGCGGATCGACCACGAGATCCACAAGGTGACCGCTTCGACCGACCAGTTCGCGGCTGCGGTCCGCAAGACGTGATGCCCATGGTCATAATCGATCCATACCAAGCGTTTGTCATCGATACGATATCGACAGAGTAGGCGAGAGCGGGCAGTACTGGCGTCCGCGACGTTCGCGTGGGATCAACGCTAAGATGGATGCTTCGACGACTGTAGCCAATAAGGAACGCGAGCGCATGGCCGCGGTCCGGCGCTACGATATCCTCGACACGCCGCCGGATGGTGCATTCGACCGCATCACCGCGCTTGCTGCCCGGCGCTTTGGCGTACCCATTTCAATCATCAGCATCGTCGACGAGGATCGAATCTGGTTCAAGTCGCACCACGGCGTGTCGGTAACCGAGATAGGGCGCGATCCTGGACTGTGCGCCTCGGCAATCCTTGATGACATCCCGTACATCCTCCGTGATGCCAGCATCGATGCCCGCTCGCTCGCCAACCCGCTCGTCGCAAGTGAGTTTGGCCTGCGCTTCTACGCGGGCGTGCCGCTGACCAGCAGCGATGGCCACAATCTCGGCACCTTGTGCATCATCGACAAGGAAGCCCGGCCGATCGACGAGGCCCAGATCGAGGATCTGAAGGATCTCGCCTCCGTGGTGATGGACCAGATGGAGCTCCAGCTTTCCGCACGCCGTGCAGTCGAGCAAGCGAGGCTGATGGCCAAAGAGATCGATCACCGTGTCATGAACAGCCTTCAGTTCGTAGCGAGCCTCCTGACGATGCAAAGCCGCTCGCCGGATGTCGGTGACGCGGCCGGGCACTTGAAGATAGCGGCGAACCGGGTCGCGGCGGTGGCCCAGGTCCACCGCCACTTCTATGCAGGCGAGTCTGTCGAGACGTCCTGCATCACGTTCCTGCGCCGCCTGTGCGGTGACCTGGCTTCAATCCTCGATCGGGAGGTGGAGGTGGATGGTGACGAGGGGAACGTACCGACGACGCAGATCCAGCCGATCGGTCTGCTTGTCAACGAGCTGGTGACGAATGCCGCCAAGCACGGCAAAGGCAAGATCTCCGTAAGTTACCGTCGTACCGCTGGTGAGCAGATGCTCACAGTCTGCGACGAAGGCGACGGGCTGCCAGCCGAGTTCGATCCGCTTTCAATCCACGGCAGCCTCGGTATGCGGGTGATTAAGTCGTTGAGCGAGCAACTTGACGGCAAAATCTCCGCCGTGTCGCGAGCGGGACTCACTGGTACCTGCTTCAGGGTCGGTTTTCCGGAAACCCGCGGATCCGTTGGTAGGTGAACGGCGCCGACAAAGTGGCTTGTCCTAGTTCAAAGAGGGCGATCACGGGACGGGACGCGTCGGGAAGCGAGGCCAACGCCTAGCACCATGGCTGCGGCGTTCGGACTGGTAGTTTGGGTCCAAGAGTTGCGTGAACGGCTTTCGGCTCGACGGCCTTGACCCATCCTGGCCGGGCTGCTTTGCCAGACGCATGAGCATTCCCCTCTGGGCCGGGTTCGAGTCTGGCCATCTCGGTTGGTCGAACCACGATCTGCTCGTCACGACCCGGCACCTGCCCGATGACCGCATGAGGGAACACTACGCCATCGCTCGGTCCCACGGGCTTCATCGGGCCCGGGACGGCTTGCCTTGGCGGCATGACCCGGTCCCGCGGCTGCGGCTTGCCGAGGCGTCGGGACTAGAGGTCACCTGGGATCTTGCCCATTTCGACCGCCCGCCGGATCCCGTGGCTCACGCCGTCGCCGTGGCACGTGCCGCGAATCCGAAACGACCGCTGAAACTCTGTCCGGTCAACGAGCCGTCGATCTACCCGATGCTGGCGGGAATGGCCTGGGAGGAAGCGACCGCCATGGCGATCGCCATGGCACGCGCCGCACGCGACCACCACGGCGATGTCCGACTGCTCGCGTGTGACCCGATCAACGGGATCGGCGAGCGGCAGTTCGCGGCGGTCGACAGGCTGGTGGCCGCCGGCGTCGTCGACACCGTCGGCATCAACTCCTACCCGCACACCGCGCGGGCGCCGCTCGGCCGAGCGATCCTGAAGAGCTGGCGACGGTACAAACATCCGATCCTCGTCGCCGAGACGAGCTGGCACGACGGACACCGCGCACAGCGTCGGCGCTTTCCCGGATTCGACAAACGGCGTTGGCTGGAGCACGTGCTGATGGAGGTTGAATGGGCACAGGAGAGAGGTGCCCGGGTCCAGGGCGTGTGCTGGTATCCGGTCGTCGACTGCCCGCCATGGCCACATCCGGGATCCGCGCATCGCTGGCGACACGGTCTGATTCGCGAAGACCTCAGTCTTGACCCGGTCCTTTCGGAAGCGCTTCGGGAACAGATGGACGTACAGCTAGTGTTCCCGAAAGGACAGCTAGGCCTGGCACTCTAACCCTGCTTCAATCCCATATGGCTGGAACGGAAGGTTAGCTGTAGATCCGCCTTGGGCGTGACCGGAAACAAGCTGACGCCGCAAAACACTAAACCTCGATCTTAAACTTTAGGGTCTGAGTTTGAACGAAGCTTCCGATCCCAAGGCGGCGGATCGCCAAATCGATCCACCAGAAAGTCGATGAACGCCCGCACCTTCGCAGGCGGGCGTCGATTGGCGGCGTAGACGGCAAACACGCCAGGGAGCTCGAGCGGAGGGTGGTCAAGTTCGAGCGCGACCAGTCGCCCCGCACGGATCTCGTCGCCTAGGAGAAAGGTCGGCTCGTAGACCAGCCCTTGTCCGGCCAAAGCCGCGGCCACGAGTGCATCGCCGTTGTTCGCCCGCAGGTCCCCGCGGATCGGGACGTCGACGTCCCCGTCGACGCCGAACTGCCAGCGATGCGGGCCGAGGGCGCTCGACAGGGTGTAGCCGAGACAGTTGTGGGATGAGAGGTCGGCCAAGGTTCGCGGGACACCGCGTTCCCGAAGGTAGGCCGGAGAAGCCGCTACCAAGAGGCGGCAACGGGCCAGCTTGCGGGCGATCAATGTCTGGTCGTCGATGCGGCCGATCCGGATCGCCACGTCCCATCCCTCCTCGACCAGGTCGACGACACGGTCGTTCAGGCCAAGATCGACGGCAAGGGCCGGGTGCGCTCGGGAGAACGCTGCGAGCAGCGGCGCGACCTCACGGACGCCGAAGGAGACGGGCGCGTTCACCCGTAGCGTGCCCGTGACCTCGACACGTTCGGCCGAGGCGACGGCATCGGCCTCTTCCAGCTCTCCAAGGATGCGCTCGGTGCTTTCGAGGTAGCGGCGGCCCGCCTCGGTCAGGGTGACCTTGCGTGTCGTCCGATGGAGCAATTTGACACCAAGCCGCTCCTCCAGCGCCGCCATGTGTTTCGTCGCCATGGTCTGCGACATGCCGAGCGACCGCGCCGCTCCGGAGAGGCTGCCGAGTCCGGCAATGCGTGCGAACACCTGGATGCCCGTGAACCTGTCCAACATCGCCTCACACCTCCGATGTGGAGTGTTATACCTGCCCTGCGGATTATCAAACCCGGCGGGTGTGGGCACATGGAGGGTGTCCAATCAAGGAGACCCGAAATGATCGACAACCGTACCGCACCCTATGCCGCGACCGCTCTCCGTGTGGCCCTCGGCATCCTCTTCCTCGCCCACGCCGGCCTGAAGTTCTTCGTCTTCACGCCCGCCGGCACAGCGCAGTTCTTCACCAGCCTCGGCCTTCCCGGTCCGCTTGCCTACCTTGTGATCCTCGTCGAGACCGTGGGTGGCCTTGCCCTGATCGCGGGCGTCTACAGCCGCATCGTCGCGTTGGCGCTGATCCCCGGTCTCCTCGGTGCCATCGTCACCGTGCACGGGCCTGCCGGGTTCTTCTTCACGAACCCGAACGGTGGCTGGGAGTTCTTGGCGCTCTGGATCGTCGGGCTGGTCTCGGTCGCTCTCCTTGGCGATGGCGCCTATGCTCTTCGCCCGACGTCCGTTGTCGCACTCCGCACGGCCCGGGCCTGATATTCCAGCCGAACCGAGCGAGCATTCGAAGGAGATCTCGATGACCATCGCGACCCAGAGCGCCATCGAACGCTCTTCCCTTGATCCGGTGCTGGCGAAGGCGCCGCACCGGGTCTCCAAAGTGACCCTCGTCGTACGCGACCTCGATCGCGTCGCCGGGTTTTACCGGGACGTGATCGGCCTTCGCGGAGTTAGCCGCGAGGCCGGCACCCTGCGCCTCGGGACCGACGCCGCGACGCTGGTCGAGCTCCGGCATGAGCCGTCGGCGCGGGTTCGCTCGCCGCGGGACGCAGGACTCTTCCATACGGCATTCCTTCTGCCGCAGCGTGCGGACCTCGGCGCTTGGTTGGCCTTCGCGGTTCAACGGCGCGTCCCCATCCAGGGCGCATCCGACCACTTGGTCAGCGAGGCGGTCTACCTCGCCGATCCCGAGGGCAACGGCATCGAGATCTATGCAGACAGGCCGAGCGCGGAGTGGGCTTGGGACGGCGGCGCCGTTCGCATGTCGACGGACGCCCTTGATGCGCAGAACCTTTTGAAAGCGGCGGAGGGCCGGGAGTGGCGCGGCTTCCCGCTAGGCGGCAACGTCGGCCATGTGCATCTCCAGGTCGGCGCCATTGCGCCTGCGGAGGCGTTCTACGGCGACGTGCTCGGCTTCGACGTGACTGCCCGCTATCCCGGCGGCAGCTTCTTCGGTTCGGGCGGTTACCACCACCAGCTCGCCGCCAATATCTGGAACAGCCGCGGCGCCCTGCCCCGGACGGAGGGGACGACTGGACTGGAGGATGTCGAGATCACCGTCGGTCGCGACACCATCGAAGCCATACGGTCGCGTGCGACGGGCCAGGAGGGAAACGCCGGGACGCGTCTTGCCCTTCGTGATCCCTGGAACACGTCCATCACACTTACCTCCGAGACAAGCACATGACCCCCACACCATCACCGGACGGCCTGGTCGTCCTCCTGCACGGCGTCGGCAGCAACGGCCGGGACATGCTGGGCGTAGCCGGGCCCTGGCGGTCCTCACTGCCGAACGTGTCGTTCATCGCTCCCGACGGCCCCTTTGCCTTCGACCAAGGGTCGGGGCGCCAGTGGTTCAGCGTTGCCAACGTGACGCCGGAGGACCGCCCCGCAAGGATCGCCACTGCACGTTCGGCCTTCGACGAGGTGATGCGCGCGGAGCTCGATCGGAGTGGCTTCGGGGACAGGCTGGACCGGGTCGTGCTGGTCGGCTTCTCGCAAGGCTCCATGATGGTGCTCGATGCAATCGCGTCCGGGCGATGGCCCGTCGCGGCTGCCGTGGCCATCTCGGGGCGCCTCGCGTCGCCGACGCCCTACTCACCGTCCGTCGGAACGAAGCTCCTGCTGCTGCACGGGTCGGCTGACCCCATCGTTCCCTTCGGGGAGACGACGCGGGCGGAAGAGGTCCTCCGTGCGGAGGGTCTCGACGTGACGAGCCGGATCTTCCCCGGTCTCGGCCACACGGTCTCGGCCGAAGGGGCGACCCTCACTCGCGACTTCATCGCGGCCGCCCTCAAGCCAACCGTTGCCGCCTGACGTGACGGACATCGAAAGGACAGCGACATGCTCGTGAACGGCAAGTGGACCGCCGACTGGCAACCCGTGCAGGCAAAGGACGAGCAGGGTGGCTTCGTCCGCCAGACCTCGAGCTTCCGCAACTGGGTGACACCGGACGGGAGCGCGGGACCGGCCGGGGAGGGCGGGTTTCCTGCCGAGGCGGGACGCTACCATCTCTACGTTGCCCTGATCTGCCCCTGGGCGTCGCGTACGCTGATCGCGCGCAAGCTGAAGGGGCTCGAGAACGCCATCTCCGTCTCGGTGGTGGAGCCGGCGCTCACCGACGAGGGCTGGCGCTTCGGGGACTATCCGGGATCCGACCGCGACGAGGTCAATGGCGCCACGTACATGCACGAGCTCTACACCAGGGCCGACCCGACGGTGTCTGGCCGCGCCACGGTGCCCGTGCTCTGGGACCGAAAGAGACAGACGATCGTCAACAACGAGTCTGCCGACATCGTTCGCATGATGAACTCGGGTTTCGGCGGCTTGGCATCCAAGGACGTCGACCTGTACCCCGTGGACCTGCGCGGCGCGATCGACGCCCTGAACGACCGGATCTACCCGCGTCTCAACAACGGGGTCTACCGTGCGGGCTTCGCGACCACGCAGATCGCCTACGACGAGGCCTTCGGCGACGTCTTCGGCATGCTGGACGAACTCGAGTCTCACCTCGAAGGTCGTACGTTCCTCCTCGGCGAACGCCTGACCGAGGCGGACATCCGGCTCTTTGTCACGCTGATCCGCTTCGACGCTGCCTACCACGGCCTGTTCAAGTGCAACCTGCGCCGCATCGCCGACTACCCGAACCTCTCGGCTTACGTCGACCGCATGCTGA